>PLLD01000234.1 GCA_003141205.1 Gemmatimonadota bacterium | reverse complement strand
ATGGCGGTGGAAGTCGTGACCGGGCGCGGAGCGTATGACGGCGGAGCGACTCCTGCGCCGCGGGTCGAACGGCGGGGGGGGGTCACCGTGCGGCGTGTGGGGCGCGTGAGCCATGGGCGGGATTCCATCCGGACCCGCGTTGGGGACTACGTGGTTTTCCTCATTTGCGCTACGTGGGTGATATGCGTGCGGCGAGGAGTTCGTCACGTGATCGTGCTGACGACGCCACCCATGCTGCCGGTCGCGGCGTGGCTCGGCCGGCTCGTTCGCGGGCGCCGGTACGGCATCTGGTCGATGGACCTGCACCCCGACGCCGACGTCGCGGCGGGTGTGCTGCATTCGGGCGGCATCCTGACGCGTATTCTGCAGTGGATCGGTGACCGCGCGTACCGCGGCGCCGACTTCGTCGTCGCGCTCGGTCCGTACATGAAATCCCGGATACGGGCGAAAGGGGCGACGGAGGACCGGACGCACATCGTGCCGGTATGGGCGCCGCTCGGCGCCGATGGCGGGACGGTTGCGGGACGCGCGGCGCTGCGTCGAAGCTGGGGACTCGCGGGGCGCTGCATCGTCATGTATGCCGGGAATGCGGGCATCGTCCACGATGTGACACCCATCCTGGGCGCGATGCAGCTCCTGCGCGACGATCCGAAGGCATTCTTCCTCTTCATCGGCAGCGGGCCGCGGCGGAGCGAGGTCGAATTGTTCGTCGAATTGGCGGGAATCTCGAATTTCGCGTACCGGGACCATGTGCCGCGCGCCGAGCTGGCCGAGCTCCTGGGGGCGGCTGATGTGCATCTCGCGTCGCTCCGAGCGCCCTTCGCCGGCCTCTCGGTGCCGGGAAAGGTGTATGGCGCCATGGCGGCAGGACGTCCGATCGTGTACGTGGGTCCCGCGCAGTCCGAAGCGGCGGATGCGGTCGACAATGCACGGTGCGGCGTGGTCATCGATCCGGGCGGAGGACCGCCTCGCGCGGCGGCCGAGCGCATCGCGACGGCCATCCGTGAGTGGTGTGCCCATCCCGCGCTCGCCCGAGAGGCCGGCGAACGTGGGCGCGCGTCCTATCGTGCGGCATATTCGCGCGACGTGAACTGCCCGGCGTGGGAGCGGATCATCCGCGCGGCGTGGCCGTCGGTCGTGGCGGCAGCGTGACGCATTCGCGGACGCCGGTCGCGCCGGCGAGCGCATTCGGCGGCGACCCGCACGTCGGCCGTGCGGCCGGGCCGTCGGTCATCATCATCGGCGGCGGCATCATTGGCCTGGCGGTCGCCTATAAGCTGCGGCTCTCGCATCCGACGAGCGAGGTGACGGTCCTCGAAAAGGAGCCGCGCGTCGGCCAGCACCAGAGCGGCCATAACAGCGGCGTCCTGCACGCGGGGTTGTATTATGCCCCGGGCTCGTTCAAGGCACGTCTGGCCGTCTCCGGGATCCGGCAGATGACGGCGTTCTGTGAGGCGCACCGGGTCCCCCACGAGATCTGCGGAAAGTTGGTGGTCGCGGCGGATGCATCGGAGATCCCGCGACTTCGCGAGCTGCTCCGACGCGGCGAGGCGAATGGGCTCTCCGGCCTGCGGTGGCTCTCGGCGCCAGAGATGCGAGAGGTCGAGCCACATGTGGGCGGGGTTGCCGCCGTGCACGCGCCGGAGGAGGGGATTGCCGACTACCCCAAGGTCTGTGAAACGCTGGCGTCAGAGATCGTGCGGCTGGGCGGACGGGTCGTCACGGGGGCACGCGTCCGCGCCCTTCAGCACCGCCCGCACGGCTGGCATGCGGACACGACCATTGGGGACGTTTCGGGCGAGGTACTCGTCAACTGCGCGGGGCTGCAGAGCGATCGCGTGGCGCGGATGGCGGGAGAGCGTCCCGGGATCGCGATCATTCCGTTTCGCGGCGAGTATTACACGTTGCGGCCAGAGCGTCGGTATCTCGTCCGAAACCTGATCTATCCTGTTCCCGATCCCTCGTTCCCCTTTCTGGGCGTGCACTTCACTCGACACATCTCCGGCGCGATCGAAGCGGGCCCCAATGCGGTTCTCGCTTTCGCGCGCGAGGGCTATCGCAAGAGCACGGTTCGTCCCTACGACCTGGCTCATGCGCTGGCCTTTCCCGGACTCTGGCGCTTCGTGGCCCGGCATCCCCGGATGACGGTCGATGAGATCCGGCGCTCGTTCAGCCGCCGCCGCTTCGCCGACGCGCTCGCGCGGCTCGTCCCCGACATCACGCCGGGCGACTTGGCGCCGGGTGGCGCGGGCGTCAGGGCGCAGGCGGTCCATCCGACCGGGGAGCTCGCGAACGACTTCGTGTTTCTGTCGGGTCCGCACGCGCTGCACGTTCTCAATGCGCCAAGCCCGGGCGCGACGGCATCCCTTGCGATCGGAGACGAGATCGTCCGGTCACTGGCGTCGCAGCTCGGTGCACCGGCCGATACCGCACGCCTCACCTCCTGAATTGGACTCCACATGAAGGTTCGTGTCGATACCACGCCCATCCCCGATGTGCTGATCGTCGTCCCGGACGTGTTCGAGGACGCGCGCGGGTTTTTCATGGAGGTCTACCGCGAGGACGTGTTCGCGGAGGTGGGGCTTCCAACGAAATTCGTGCAGCTGAACCATTCGCGATCGGCGCGCGGCGTGACGCGGGGCCTCCACTTCCAGTGGGATCCCCCCATGGGGAAGCTCATGCGGGTGACCCAGGGGGAGGCCTTCCTGGTCGCGGTGGACATCCGCAAGGGTTCGCCGACGATCGGCCGCTGGTTCGGCACCGAGATATCGGCCCAATCCAAGCGGCAGCTCTGGGCACCGGCGGGTTTCGCCCGTGGCTTCTGCGTGCTGTCCGACTTCGCCGAGATCGAGTACCTCACGACCGGGATTTACAACGCCAAGGGGGAGGCCGGCATTCGCTGGGACGATCCCGCCATCGGTGTGTCCTGGCCCGTTTCCACTCCGACACTCTCCGACCGTGACCGCATCGCGCCGACACTCGCCGAATGGCTCCTCCGCCCCGAATCGTCCCACTTCACCTTCCCCGGCTAGGCCCATGAAAATTCTCATTGCCGGCGGTGCCGGCTACGTCGGCTCGGCGCTCGTTCCCAAGCTGCTGGACCGCGGCTATGAAGTGACGGTTCTGGATCTCCTTTGGTTCGGCAAGCAGTTGCCGGCCTCGGTGCCGGTCCTGGAGCAGGACATCCTGTCGATCCGGGAGGAGGAGCTGCGTGGCGTCGACCAGGTGATCTTCGTCGCCGGTCTGTCGAACGACCCGATGGCGGACTACTCGCCGGCGAAGAATTTCGTCTCGAACGCGGCGTGCCCCGCGTATCTCGCCTACGTCGCCAAGCGGGCGGGCGTACGGCGGTTCATCTACGCGAGCAGCTGCTCCGTGTACGGTTACACCGAGAACGAGCTGTATGACGAGGATGCGCCCGCGGTATCGGCCTACCCGTATGGTATCTCGAAGCTGCAAGGGGAATCGGCCGTGCTGCAGATGCGGGGACCGGAGTTCTCCGTCATCGCGCTGCGCAAGGGTACCGTCGGGGGATACAGCCCGCGCATGCGGCTCGACCTCGTGGTGAACACGATGTTCAAGACCGCGATCGTGGATGGCGTGATCCGCGTCAACAACCCATCGATCTGGCGTCCGATCCTCGCGATGCAGGATGCCGTCGCCGCGTACACCCGGGCGGTCGAGTGCTCGGACGGGATCAGCGGAATCTTCAACGTGGCGTCGGGGAACTACACGCTGGGCGAGATCGCCGATTTCGTGCGCGATGGGGTGCGCGAGTTCCTCGGGATCGACCCGAAGCTGCAGATCAATCACCTCAGCGACATCCGGAATTACAAGGTGAGCATCGAGCGCGCGCAGCGGACGTTGAGCTTCAAGCCCCGCTCGACGGTCGTCGACATCGTGAAAGACCTGGTGGATCACCGCGCGGCCTTCGCCGACTTCGACAATCCGGCCTACTACAACATCACGACCTTCAAGGGGCTGGATGACGCGATGGTCGCCGTCTGATGCGTCGTGTGGCGGTCATCGGAGCGAACGGCCAGCTCGGTCTCGATGTCTGCCAGGCGTTCGCCAGCGCGGGCTATGACGTGGCGGCACTGAATCACGCGGAGCTCGAGGTCGCGGACCGGGCTGCGGTCGACGCCGTGCTCACGCCGCTGGCCCCGGCCGTGATCGTCAACACCGCCGCGATGCACAACGTCGACGCGTGCGAGGCCGACCCCGCGCGCGCGTTCGCGGTGAATGGCATCGGTGCGCGCAACATCGCGCAGGCGGCGACGGCGCTCGGCGCGGTCGTCGTGCACGTGAGCACCGACTACGTCTTCGATGGGGCCACGCGGCGGCCGTACGTCGAGGAGGATGCGCCGCGCCCGCTCAATGTTTACGGAATCACGAAGTTGGCGGGGGAATACGCCGTGCGCGTGGCGGGTCCTCGCCATGCGGTCGTCCGGTCGTCGGGGCTGTACGGGACGGGTGCCTGCCGTGCCAAGGGCGGGCTCAATTTCGTCCGCCTCATGTTGAAGCTCGCGCGCGAGCGTGGCGAGGTGCGGGTCGTGACGGACGAAATGGTGACCCCGACGTACACGCGCGACCTCGCGGCGCAACTCGTCCCGATCGCGGAGGGCACGCTGGGAGGGGTCGTCCACGCGACGTGCCAGGGGGCGTGCTCGTGGAACGAGTTTGCCGCCGCGATCTTCGAGCTGGCGGGGCAGCCCGTGCGCTTGCTCGCGGCGACCTCGGCCGATTTCCCCGCCAAGGTGCCGCGCCCGACCTACTCCGTTCTCGATAACGCGCGCCTCCGCGCTGCCGGCGTCGACCGGATGCCACCCTGGCGCGAGTCGTTGCGGCGTTATCTCGCAGAGATCGGCGAGTTGCGCGCGGCATGAGGCGGCCGTGAAGCTGCTCCACGTGGTCGGGGCGCGGCCCAACTTTCCGAAGCTGGCCCCTGTGTGGCGCGCCGCGCGGCACGAAGGGATGGATCAGGTCGTGGTCCATACCGGGCAGCACTACGACGACGCCATGTCCGCGGGGTTCTTCCGCGACCTGGGGATGCAGCAGCCGGAGGTAAACCTCGACGTCGGATCGGGCACTCACGCCGCGCAGACCGCGCGCGTCATGGAGCGCTTCGAGCCCGTGCTGGTCTCGGAAGCGCCCGACTGGGTCGTGGTGTACGGGGACGTCAATTCGACGGTGGCCGCCGCTCTCGTGGCGGTCAAGTTGCACCGGAGAGTAGCGCACGTCGAAGCCGGACTGCGGAGCCACGATCGCGCGATGCCCGAAGAGATCAATCGGATCGTGACGGACCGCCTGTCGGATCTGTTGCTGACCCCGACGCGATCGGCCGATGCGACCCTTCGCGCCGAAGGGGAGCCCGAGCGCGAGATCGCATTCGTTGGCAACGTCATGGTCGACGCGCTCCTGTTTGCCGTGGAGCGCGCGCGGTTGACGCAATTCCGGCGGAAGATTGGTGCGGGCGCGGGCGGGGTCGTCGTCACCCTGCATCGACCATCCAACGTGGATGATCCGGCACGACTGGGGGAGATCATCGCGGCTCTTCGGTTGGTGGCCGAGGAGCGACCCGTTGTCTTCCCCGCGCATCCTCGCACGCGCGCCCGCCTCGAGGCCGCGCACATTGCGATGGGCGCGATCCAACTTCTGCCGCCCGTGAGCTATCTCGAGATGCTCGACCTGGTCGACGGATCCCACGCCGTCATCACGGATTCCGGGGGGGTGCAAGTCGAGGCGACGGCGCTGGGCGTCCCGTGCCTGACGGTGCGCGACACGACGGAATGGCCGGAGACGGTGTCCTGCGGGGCGAACCAGTTGCTGTACGACCCCACGCGACTCGCCGCCGCCGTGCGTGCGGTCCACCGACTGGTCCCCCCCCCGCGTCCGGAGGGGTGGGACGGAATGGCGGCGGTGCGTGTCATCGACTGCCTTCGGACGTTTGGCCGATAAACGTCCGTTTGTCGCTTCGGGAACGTATGGCTATTGCACTGCTGTCCCGAGTCGGACAAATTGTACCATCGGTAGGAGTGACGTGTGTCCGGCCGCGGCGTCGGTGAGATGGGTGCGTCCTCTTGCGAGTACATCGTGGGCCCTCGACTGATGCGGTCGACCCCCTGAAGCGATCCCTTTCCGCTCGCGCCAGAACGACTTATGCGTCGGCCACGTGCAATCAATTAATACGGCCCTGAACGTGCATCGGACATCTTGATCATGCGTAACAGACCGGCTCAACTGACGCTGGAATCCGCCGGCGCCGAACGGGCAATGCGCGAGCTCGCGCCGCGCCCCGACGGATCGCATGGCGTTCGTGCACAGCTGGCGGTGCGCCAGGCATTCCCCCCGCTCGACGCGGCCCAGCGACGCCTGAATTTGTGCCGGTATTTCGATCCCGTTGCCATTTTGGCGGCGGCCGCCGGGGCGTATGCGATCGCTCATCACGGGAGTGCGGCCGGCGGACTCGAGGCATTGGCCCCCGCGGACGCCCTTGCCCTTGGGGTCCTCCCCTGGATCGCGCTCGTCGCTCTGCGGGTTGCCGGCCTGTATGACGCGGAGCGGTATCTACGGGGAGAGCACCGGTTGGAGAGCCTGACGGGGCGGCTCGCCATCGCGACGCTCGTGGCCACGCTCGTAGCGATCGGATTGGACGTGGTCGCCCGCGGAATGGCGATCACCAGTGGTGGCGGCATGGTCCTGCCGGGCCTCGTCGTCTGGGGTGTCGCGCTCGCCTCCACCTTGGCGGTGCGTGCGATCGTGTTCTCCCTGACGTCCCCGTGGTCTCAGCCGGGGGGACACCAGGTTCTACTCGTCGGTACGGGCCCGCGGGCCATGCGCCTCTTCCGGGAGCGGTACGGCGGGGCGACAGACCGCGTTCGGCTGCTGGGACTTCTCATTCCGCGGACGGCATCCGGGGACGAGTCGTCGGCGGCGGCGCTGGGGACGCTCACGGACCTCGAGAAGATCCTGCTCCGGCAAGGTGTCGATGAGGTTCTGGTCGCCCTCCCGCTGCGTTTCTGCTATGCAGATATCCAGGAGACATTTGACGTCTGCGCGCGCGTCGGGGTTCCCGCGACGTACATCGACGATGTGTTCGCGACTCCCGTCGATGGCTCGAGCGGGTGCGAGATCGTCGCAGGCTCCCCCCTGCTGCGATTGCGCGTGACGCCGGAGGACCGCCGGCTCCTGATCAAGCGGGCGATCGACCTGACGGGTGCCGCGCTCGGCGTGATCCTGTTGTCGCCGCTGCTGCTGCTGACCGCGCTCGCGATCAAGCTCACGGGCCGCGGCCCGGTCATCTTCCGCCAGCAGCGGTATGGCCTTAATCGCCGGCTGTTCACGATCTACAAGTTCCGCACGATGGTGTGTGACGCCGAGCAGCAGCAGGATGCGCTCGAGGCGCACAACGAGGCGGACGGCCCGGTGTTCAAGATCCGGGAGGACCCGCGCATGACGGCGGTGGGGCGGGTTCTGCGGCGCACGTCGATCGATGAGCTTCCCCAGCTCTTCAACGTCATCGTGGGGAACATGTCGCTCTGTGGCCCGCGCCCGCTGCCCATGCGCGATGTGGAGCGCTTCAGCGAGTCGTGGCTCATGCGGCGCTTCAGCGTGCTGCCCGGCATTACGGGCCCGTGGCAGGTCAGCGGACGATCGGACCTGAGCTTCAACGACTGGGTGCGCCTCGACCTCGATTACATCGACCGGTGGTCCCTGGGCCGGGACCTGCGCCTCATTTGCCTGACGATCCCGGCGGTCCTTCGGGGGCACGGAGCGGCGTGACGCGCCCGCGCCCCCGCGCCTAGACGGGAGCGGTCGGCGTGGGGCGTGGTGCCGGGCCGGACGCGCCAATCGCCGCGGGCGCCGGCTCCCGCACGCCACGCAGGATCTCGGTAAACACGCGCTCGTATTCGCCGGTGATGAAGTCATGCGAATACGCTTCGCGGATCCGATCGGGCGCGATCAAGCGGTAGTGGGCGGCCGCCGCTGGATCGCGGTCGATCTCCGCGAGAGCGTCTGAGGCTGCCGATACCGATCTCGAAAAGAACCTGCCGTATGCGATCCCCGTTTTTCCCGTGAGGACCTCGTGATTGAACGGCGTGTCGAGGGCCAAAATGCAATTCCCGTATCCGAGCGCCTTGAGCAGTGACGGATTCGTGCCGCCCAGACTATGTCCGTGCACGTACGCGTAGGAATTGCAGTGGAGCTCCTTGATGTGCTCGCGATTGCCGACGTGGCCGAGGAAAACAACGCGCGCATCGGAGGTCGCGTGCAGGCGCTCGACCCAGGGACTCGAGAAGTTCGCTCCCCCCGCTACGACGAGCTTGCGCTTCGAGTCGGTTCGCGTGAAGGCTTCGACGATCAGGTCGGGGTTGTTTTCCGGCACGAGCCGGCTCGCGATCAAATAGTAGTCGCCGGGCGTGAGACCGTACTGGGCGAGGATCTCAGGATGGGTGGATGCCTCGATATCGGCGCCATACGGAATGCAATAGACATCCCGTCCGAAGTGGGTCCGATAGTAGTCCCGCATGGCTTCTGCGTCGGTAATGACACCCGATGCCGTCCGAAGCGCGATCCGAGCCGCCGTCCGCAGGTATCCCTTTCCGATGCGGCCCCATTTGTCGCGGGCCCAGTCCATGCCATCGACGTTCACGACGACGCGATTGCCCGTGATCCAGGGGATGATCGAGTGCGGAGCGCTCGGAAGCGTGTGAATGTACACGATATCGGGACGCCGGACGCTGGCATCGATGGCGGCCAGCAGAGCGTGGATGAACTGGCCCCCGGACTTATGCTCGGGCGCCGGGTAGAACACCCGCCGCACGCCGTGCCAGGTGGGGCTGCGGTCCGTGAAATGCCCCGATCGGCAATAGACGATGACCTCGTGGCCCCGGGCGACGAGACGCGGCGCGATATTTCGGAAGAATTCTTCGTTCCCGGAATAGGTATGAGGGATGCCCCGGGCGCCTATCATGGCGATTCGCATGCGAGCGGTAATCAACGGGGTGAGCGCGCGATGGGCAAATCGGCGGCGGGGGCGCGCTCATGCGCGTAGGGCTCGACGTACACGTCCTGACCGGTCCACCGCAGGGTACGGCCTCGGTATGGCGGAATCTGCTGCCGGCCCTCCCGGCCGAAAACAGTTACGTGCTCTACAGCTTCGATCCAGGCGCGACCGCCGCCGCGTTTCCGCAAGCGCATTTCGAGCATCGCGGCATTCCGATCCATCAACCGCATCTTCGTATTCTTGCGGGGTACGCATGGCTCGCGCGACGCGACAGGTGCGACGTGTTCCACACGAACTATTATGCGCCCCTCGTTGGCGTCCGCGGCCGAGTGCTGACGATTCACGACCTCGTGTATGTGGATTTTCCGGAATTCTCGACGGGGTTGCGAAGTCTCCAACAGCGGGTGCTCGGCCGCGCGTCGGCGCGGGCTGCGCGGGGAATCATTACGGATTCCGAATACGCCCAAGGGCGAATCGCACATCATTTCGATATTTCGCGGGACCGAATCACCGTCGTCTATCCCGGTTTGAGCGCGGTCTGGCAGGTGCCGGATGAGCCCGCGATCGCGGCCGCATGGGCCACGCTGCGTGCGCGCCTGCCGGAGCGCTACATGCTGGGCGTCGGCCGTATGGATCCCCGCAAGGGGGTACTGGTGGCCGCGCGGGTCGCCCACGCGTTGCGCGAGGAGGATGCCAGCGACGGGCTGGTTTGGGTTGGTCCCAGCGATTTCGGCGCCGACGCGATCGAGCGGGAGTTACGCCGCTCGGGGATGGATCGCGCCGTGATCCGGGTCGGCGATCTATCGCTGCTCGAGCTGCAGGCTCTCTATCGTCATGCGCAACTCCTCCTCTTTCCCTCCCTCGCCGAAGGATTCGGGTATCCGCCGCTCGAAGCGATGGCGATGGGAACGCCCGCCGTCGTATCGAATCGCACATCCATTCCGGAGGTCTGCGGCGACGGCGGGCTCGTGGTCGATCCGGTCGATGTGAGGGCCCTGACGGAGGCCGCGCGGTCGGTTCTGCGGACGCCGGCATTGCGGGAGGCGCTCGTTGCGCGCGGACGGCGGCGCGTGGCGGGGTTCACGAACTCCATAATGGCGGACCGGACGGTTGAGGTTTATCGGCGCGCAGCGCCGCCGCGCCGCGTGCGTCCATGAGCGCGCGCGGGTGCGCCGCGACAGTGGCGGCGCTCGCGTCGGTGGCCATGGGGTGCGGCGGCCACGCCCAGACGCCTGCCCGCGCCGGTGACGATAGGCCCTCTCCCCCGATCGTGCGGGGCTTTGTGTCCGGCGATCTGGCCGACTCCAACGTGGCGGCCATGCGAACGTGGGGAGCAAACGTCGTCCGGCTGCAGCTCCGGCCGCGTTTCTTCGCGAGCCAGTGGGGCGTTGCGGATACCGCCGTCTGGGCGCGCGTCGTCGATTCGGCCGCGGTGTGGGTCGAGCGATTGGGACGCCAGGGGCTCAAAGTCGTCGTCGACATGCACGAGCCGCCGCTGCCGAGCGCGGGAACGGGGGGCGCGCCGGGGGATGCCTTCTGGGATTCGCCGGAGCTGACAAGCCGCCTGCGCACGCGCTGGTCGGATTTGGCGCACCGCCTACATCCGCTCAAGCGGTACATCTGGGGATACGACCTGCTCAACGAACCGCTCGACCGGCGCGACGAGCCCAACGGTCCGCACGCTTGGCCGCCGTTGGCGCTATCGATCGTACGCACGATTCGCACGATCGACCCCGACGTGTGGATCATTTACGAGCCCGGGCCGGGCGACGCATTCGCCGGCTTCGCGACGCTCCGTCCGTTGCCGGACCCGCACGTGATCTACAGTGCGCATTTCTACTACCCTGCACGATTCACTCAGCAGGGGATCGGCCAGCCCGTGTTCGGTCCGAGCGATACCGTCCATTTCCCGGGGCGTATCCGCCTCGTGTCCTGGGACGCGGATCGACTGGCAAGGATGGTGCAGCCCGCGGTCGATTTTCAGCAGCGGTACCACGTGCCCATCTACGTCGGGGAGTTCAGCGTCGTCCGGTGGGCACCCGAGCCTGACGCGGTGGTCTGGTTGCGCGACGCCATCGCCATCTTCGAATCCCACGGTTGGTCGTGGACCTACCACGCGTTCCGCGAGTTCAATGGGTGGAGCCTCGAGGACGACGAAACATTCCCGGCGACGGGCGGCCCGTTGCCCCAAGTGCCGCCCAACCCCACGGCACGAGCGCGGGTGATTCGCCGGGCTTTGGCGCGCAACGGAGCGCCGTGAGCGGACCTGCGCTGGTCGTCCTCCTCCTCCCCGCCGTCCTGCTGGTGGCGTTGCTCGCAGGCGCCTTTCGCCGCCCGCTACTGGCGATGCTTCCGTTTCTCGTGGCCCTGAACGGCCTCGCGATCGACATCGGGGTCAATGTGCACGTCGATCAGCTGCTCGCGGCACTCCTCGCGGCGGGGCTGGCGCTTGCGGTCGCGATGCGGCGACGGCGGCTGTACGTCGATGCGGTCAGCTTGTGCATTCTCGCGCTGCTCTGTCTCAATGTGCTGTCGTCGGCACTGAATTCCCCCGTGCCCGGATACAGCTTCCAGCAGGTCCTCAACGCCGGGTCGGTGTTCGCAGTCTACGTGGTGATCACCAACGACCTCGACACGATCGGCGCCGTCAACGACTTCTTCGCGACGTCGGTCGTTGCGGGCATCCTCTGCGCCACCTTCGGGATCGCCATGTTCGTTCTCGGGCTGGCGGGCGTCACGACATGGGGCGCGAATATCGGGAGCGTGGACCCGGGTGCGGCGTACGGCGCCTACGGCACTCTCGTCGAACCGAACGTCTACGGTAGCTACTGTCAACTGTACTTCATCGCCGCGCTGGGTATCCTGCTGCTGGATCCGCCCGGGCTCGGGCTGCGGCTACGGCGCCGGCTGCAGGTCCTCGCGCTCACGGCTGGTCTCGGTCTCTTTCTGAGCTTCACGCGCGGGGCCTGGCTGGGTGCGATCTGCGGTCTCATCGCGCTGGTCGTGCTCGCGCGCCGGGGGTTGCACCGCTCGCTGCCCATACGACGCGCCGTCGTACCCCTTGTCGGCGCGGGCCTCGCGCTCACCGCGGTGGCGTTCTCCCCATCCTCCGCGGGTGAGTTCTTTCGGTACAAGGCGGCGAACTTGCTCAACGCGCAGTCCGCGACCGCGACGGTGCGACTCGTGACATTCGTCGTCGCCGTCGCGCAGGTTGCCCAGCGACCCATTCTCGGATGGGGGACGTACAGCTTTGCGCCGATGACGGCGGGCGGGGGGGATTTCAAGGAGTTGATCGGGCACGGTCTCTGGATCCCCAACTTCTTGCTCCTGGCGTTGCACGACACGGGCATCGTGGGCCTCGGCGTCGTCATCGCGCTCGTGGTCGCGGTGATCGTGCTGGGGCGCCGCGCCGTCGCGCGCCTCCGTGAATCGCGTCTCGACGTAGCCGTCACGGAAACGGCGCTGCTCGCCGCGTTCATTGGCGTGTTGGTCACGTCGCAGTTCGCCTCGGGGTTCTCCCTCGGCTATTGGTGGCTGTTCGCCGGGCTGGTGGGCGCCTACGCGCGCGTGTCGCGTACGGACCGGTCGGCGCGGTCCTAATTTCTCCGTGCTGGTCGACCCATCAGGCGGCGAAACTCCGCGTACCCGGGCCCCGCGCGGATCGCGGGCAGCCGTTCGACGACCGCCCCGTAACACAGGATGAGGATCGCGGCCGCCAGCGCACTCCCGAGCGCAAGGAGCGCGGCGTACCGCGGCAGCGCCTCGATCAACCCGTCCGGGGGGTCGATGACGGTGATGACGGGTGTGTTGCGGACCGCCTCGCCCTTCGACGATTCCAGCCTTTGCGCGAGCGAGAGATAAATCTGCTGCGCGATCAGCACACGCCGCTGCAGCCGG
Source organism: Gemmatimonadota bacterium (assembly GCA_003141205.1). Lineage (GTDB taxonomy): Bacteria > Gemmatimonadota > Gemmatimonadetes > Gemmatimonadales > Gemmatimonadaceae > FEN-1251. Next base: position 6,961 of record PLLD01000234.1, on the reverse strand, counting down.
TTCTCCTCCGTCTCGAGCGTGGGCGCCTGGGTCGTCGCGCGATTGCGCTCTTTAAAGTCGGCGAGCGCGTCCTCCGCGGAGCGGAGGTTCAGCATCGCGACACCGGCCTGCCGTTCCGCGAATGCGGCCTCGGCCCCAGCCTGTGATTGCAGGCGCCGCATGTTGAAATCGCTCACCAAGTCGAGAAACCGCTCGGCGATCTCCGCCGACAGGGCGTGATCGGTCGTGGTGACATCGATAGTGACGATTCCGGCCAAGCGGTCCGAGCTCACCTTGACCTGCTTCTTGAGTAGCTTGATCGCGCGGATCTCGGCCTCCTCGCGCGTCGGCCTCTGGATCTTGAAGTAGCTCACGAGGTCGCCCGTGTGACCGTCTCGTCCGAACGTATACGTCGCGGTGACGACCGAATGCAGGATGCCTCGTGATTCGATCAGCGTGGCGTAAAACTGTGGGGACGTGACGCCCATCGAGGACCCCGCGTCCAGGCCGAACGCGCCGAGGTTGGGGAGTCCGCCCGCCGCTCCCATCATCTGCTGGGCCAGCATCCCCATCCCCGCCCCGCCGGCGCCGCTCGCGCTTTGCGGCGGGTCCGACCGGATGAAGCTCGCCCGGGCGACGTACTGGCGGGGCAGCAGGTGAACGACGACGCCAACCACCACGCCCGTGATGACCGACCCGATCAGGACCGGCCGGCGCCACCGCGCGGCCAGATTGGCGTACGGCCACAGCGACTCGTCCGCACGCCCCTCGTGTAGCATCATCCCACCCTCACCCGGCATCCGCGTCGTGGTCGTCCGCTCCGACGAGCACCCATCATCTCACTCAATTCACTCAATAGTTGTGTGCGACGATGACCAGCGTGGCCACACTGCCGACGATTTGTGCAATGAGGGCGTAGACGGCGGCCTTGTCGACCGGGTGCACCGTCAGATCCTTGGTTGGGACATATATTGTGGCGCCCGGGCGCGGCTCGGGAGCGCTGTGGAAAAACAGCATGTGCGAGATGCTCGCGGTCGTGCCGTCGGGCTGCGTGACGTAGGCGCGTCCGCCGTCCGCCCGGTAGCTGAGGCCGCCCGCCGCGTGGATGTAGTAATTGATGTTTTCACCCGGCACGTATACCAGCGCGGTCGGGGTGTTGACTTCGCCGCGCACGCGCACGATACCGGTATGGGCGGGGATGACGATGGAGTCGCCGTCCGCGAGCACCAGATTGTCGCGGACGCTCGGATCGCGAATGGCGCGCGACAGGTCGACGCCGATGCGGCCCGTGCGATCCTGCTTGCGCACGAGGATGATCCCCGCCCCCCCCCCNNCGCCGGCGCGCTGGATGACGTCGGTGAGCCGCTCGCTCCTGCTGGTCAGCGTGTAGCGTCCCGGCGAAAACACTTCACCGGCGACGACGACCGACCGCTGTAATTGCCAGGTCGGCTGCCGACGTATAAGAACGTTGTCGTACGGCCGGAGGACAACGTTCGGCGCGGAAGACGGCTGCACCTGCACCCCGGGAGGGCCGAGATACGCGCCGTTGGGGGCGCGGTCCACGATGTACGTGGAGTCGAGCGGCGCCTCGATGGTGGTCGCCGTGATGCCGCTGGCGCGCGATTCCGGCAGCCGGGCGATCTCGGCCTCCCGCAAGTCCGCCGATTCCTGAAGGCCCCCCGCCAGCAATACCAGATCGCGCAGTGTCATCCCATCCCGATACGAGAAGCGGCCGTTCCTCCGCACGGCACCGGCGATCGAGACGTATCGGCGCGTACGCATCTCGCGGAGCGAAAAAACCTGAATGGCGTCGTTGTCGGCGAGCAGGATATCCTCGACCGGAATGCCGGTGCTATCCCGGAGCGCCGTGCGCAGCTGGCGGTGAACCGAGTCGGCTTCGACTCGGGTGACGAGGACCTCACCGAGGTACGCATCGGGGCGGATCCCGCCCGCGATCTTGAGGGCGTCCGAGAGACGCTCCCCTGAGGTGAAGCCCGCGGCTCCGGGCGACCAGACATCGCCGCGCACGGCGATGCGGTTGCGCAGGACCGAGTCGATCCGGAAGACGGCGATGCTGTCGCCGGGCATGATCGGAATCGGCGGGCCGAATCCGGTCGCCAAGTCCGCGGAGGCGACGTCGATGACGACGCGACTGGGGCCCGCATCGGGCCGATCGGGTGCCGAGAGGAACCGCGTGATCTGTACGCGGCGCCGCGCTGCCGCCGGGGTGAAGCCGCCCGCCGCTCGTAGCGCGTCCGCGAGCGTCTCCGTGGACTTGAACTCGTAGGTTGCGGGCCGCACGACCTCCCCGGCGATCTTCACGCGCGCGTCATGGACGGGGACGAAGACAATGTCGCCTGTCTGTAGCCGCGCATCGTGCGATGCGTCGCCGCGGAGGAGGTAATCGTAGACATCGAGCGAATCGACGATCGTCGTGCCCCGTCGCACCTCGACGCGCCGGAGCGATCCGTTCACCGTGGGCCCCAGCGCCGCGTAGAGCGCGGACAGCACGGTGCCGGCGCCCGAGATCTGGTAGCTGCCCGGCGCGACGACCTCGCCGACGACGAACACTTGATTCATACGCAGCCGCGACACGGTCACGTAGAAATGCGTCGCCGCGTTTGGCCCGCGCCGCACGCCCGAATAGACGCGCGCCAATCGATCAAACAGGACGTCCTTGAATTCGCCGAGCGTGAGGTTGGCCGCGTAGACGCTTCCCACCTGCGGGATCACGACGAATCCTTCGCGGGTCAGGGTGAGCGACCGCGAGAGCTGGACCTCTCCCGTCAGGATCAGCACGATCTGGTCGCCGGGCCCGAGACGGTAGCTGTCGTCCACTGGACCGTAGAGCGACGGCTGGAACTGCGTGAGGGTCCGGCGAAACAGATTGAGGCCGAAAACCGGCAACAAACCGGTATCCGACTGCGATCGCAGCATCCGGAGCTTGCGCTCCTGGGAGAAGATCAGCGAGGTGTCGATCCGGCTGACTCCCAAGCCGTACGCGGCACCGGCTGCGCCGCCCGCGCCGGAGGACAACATCGACCGACCGAGACCGCTCGTGTCCAGATCGGATCGGCCCAAGGGAGCGCCCATCCAGCCCGGCAGGGACGGGCTCGCATACGGCGAGTAGGGATACCCATTGGGCGCCAGGCGGAGCCCCAGGGCGGCGGCGGCGCGCTGCCGCTCCGCGAGCGCCTGCGCCACAGAGTCATCCAGGAGCATCAGGGTGTCCTGTACCAGCAGCGATGTGTCGGGCCGCGGCATTCGCCTCCGGTTCAGGATGAGCGTGTCGATGGCGAACGTTCCCTGAAGCGAATCCACGGCGGCCGTATCCAGCAGCCCGAGCTGGCTGATGGCGTCCAATACCTCGCCGCTCATGAGCGAATCCGACGCTCCACCGCCCCCAGACAGATACGCGTCCAGCAGGCCGGGGGGATACCCCATGGCCTCGAGTCGCGCCCGGAGCTGGTCCGGCGTCAGGCCACTCGTCTGGATGAGCTGCCGCAACTGTGCCGGCATCTCGGGGTTCTGCGCCGACGAGGCCGCCCCGGACGGCAGTTGCTGCGCGTAGGCGCGGTGGGGGGCCGCGTGGATCGCGGCCGCGACCGCGACCACCAGCCACCAGCGGCGAGACCGCGGCGTTTCGCGCGTGCGGGTCACGGTACCCGGCAGGCGCTGCCGCATGCGCGGCGCCGCCGTTGCGGCGGATATGAGGGGGCGGGGACTCGAATCCGAAACCTCTGCGATGGGAAATGACGATTGCGATCTATGGAGAGGGATTGCGGCCACGCTGTAAGATTGGAGTTGCGCATGCTTGACGGTAACCCCACCCGTCGGGGTCTACGACTCGCGCCCGGACCACCGAACCTCCCGGCGACCCTGCGTCTCTACCGAACGCCGGATGCGAACGTCGATAAACGTAAGGAACCGCCACGCCGCGGCCAACCCCGTGGCCAACCCTGTGCCCGGATGCTCCGTGCGCGGCGCTGCGGATGCGGCGTCGCTCCCCCGCATCCGCAGCGGCGAAACGTTATAATCGTCCGGCGGCGGCCCGAACGACGATCTCATGGAGGAGGCGCAGCAATCCTGTCGATGTCCGAACCGCGATTGCACCCGCGTGCGGGCCAACCGCGCGCAATAAAAGATTTCCTTATGCGTCTCGTGCCACCGCGGTGGCGCGTTCCCGCACGGTACTGGTATCGCCGGGCTCGCGGCCGGATCGACAGCGAGCTGACGCTCGCGGCCGCGTTCATCCGGCCGGGCTCCACGGTGATCGACGTGGGTGCGAACGTCGGCATCTATACCTACGGGTTTGTCCGCCTGGGCGCGCGCGTTGAGGCGTTCGAGCCGCTGCCACAATGTCGCGTTCTCCTGGAGGCTCTTGCCGCGCCCGCGGTTCGCGTCCACGGCGTCGCGCTCTCCGCGGCGCCCGGGGTTCTGCCGCTGAATCTCCCGGTGCGCGAAGGACGTGCGGCGACCGGACTCGCCACCTTCCGACCGGTCGAGGAACCGCACGAGACGCTTCCTGTCCCCGTGCGCGTATTGGACGACTACGCGTTTGCGGACGTATCGTTCATCAAGGTCGACGTCGAGGGCCACGAGCTTGCCGTATTGCGCGGCGCCGAACGGACGCTCGCTCGGGAGCGCCCCGTCCTGCTCCTTGAGATTGACCAGGCATTTCTCAGTCGACCCGCCCGCGAGGTATTCGATACGGTTCAAGCGTATGGGTACGATGCGTATCGCGCGGATGGTCCGTCGCTACGCCCGGTGCGCTTCTCAACCGACGGAGCGCCCATACCGGCCGGCGGGATCAACTTCCTGTTCGTTCCGCGTGGCGACCCCCGGGCCGCGCACCTTGTCGCACCGCGCGCGTGACCGACCTTGATGACCCCTGCCCGACGGCACCGGAGCTGCGCCCCGACCGACTCACGGGCCGCGCCTCGGCGTACCGCGTAGCATCCCGCGCTTTCGCCGCATCCGGCGGCATTGTCGGAGCGGGTGCCGCGCTTTTGCGCCCCGACGCGGCCGTCAAGCTCCTGCTGCTGACCCGCCTGGTGTCGTTCGTGAGCACGCCGATCACGCTCATCCTGGTCGCGACGCGATTCAGTCCCGTCACGCAGGGCTTCTATTACACGTTCACGCAGATTACCCAGTTTACGATCTTGCTCGAGCTCGGACTCGGCATGGTCCTCACGCAGTTCGCGAGTCAGGAATTCGCGCACCTCCACTGGACGCCCGCCGGGTCGCTCGCCGGCAGCGACAGCCCCCTGCGCCATCTCTTGGGCATTCTCGTAAAGGCCTGTCGCTGGTACGTCGCCGTGGCGCTCGTGGCCGTCGTGACGTTCATTCCCGCGGGATTGGCATTCTTCGCCTCCCAGGGCCACGCCCATGGCGTCGACTACGCGCGGCCCTGGGTGATTCTCGTCGCCCTGACAGCCGCGGGTATGTTGGCCGTCCCGATCTCTGCCGTCATTGAGGGGTGCGGACGCGTTCTGGATGTGACGCGCCTTCGATTCGTCCAGGCCATCACGAGCAGTGTACTTCTCTGGGCGGGAATTCTTGGCCACCAGGCGCTCTACTGCGCTGCCGCGGCGGCCATCGGGCCCGTGATCGTGCCCGCCGTGTGGTTCGTCCGGCGATACCGTGGCCTCCTCGGACAATTGCGGCGCGGTCTGCGCTCGCAAGCGGATGCGAGGGTATCCTGGCGGACCGAGCTCCTCCCAATGCAGTGGCGCATTGCGGTCAGCTGGATCGCCGGCTTCCTCGTCTTCGCCCTTTTCACGCCGTTGCTCTTTCGCTATCAGGGTGCGGCCGTCGCGGGGCGCATGGGAATGAGCCTGACCGTGGCGAACGTCCCGTTCGTGCTCGGCATGTCCTGGCTCATGACGCGGACGCCGGGCTACGGCACGCTCATCCGCCAGCGGAGTTGGCGCGAACTGGACGCGACCGCGTTGACCGGAACCCTGCAAGCCGTCGTCGTGTGGGCGGCAGCCTCCGTTTCGCTCCTCGTGGGTGTGAAGGCCGCGGATATCTGGCTTCCATCGTTCGGGCAGCGCGTGCTTGGTGTCGGCACACTCGCGGCCCTCTGTCTTGGAAGCCTCGTCAACGTGCTCATGCAGGCGATGGCCGGTTATCTGCGCGCCCACAAACAGGAGCCATACGTCGCCATCTCGGTGGGGACGGGCCTGCTGGTCGCGGCGGCGTCCTGGATCACGGCCCGCTTCGGCACGCCGGGCGCGATGGCGATCGCTTACGCCGCGGTCACGGGACTGGTCGAGCTTCCGGTGGCGGTCGCCATCTTCATGCGTAAGCGCCGGGAGTGGCACGCCGGCGCCGAGAAGACATGAGATGGCGCTCGATCGACTCAAGAATCTGATTCGCGTGGTCGAGGCGGCCACGGCGTGGCGGACGGAGTCCATGACGTACGACGGCCGGGCATTGCGCTTCGTTCAGTCGCGCTGGTGGCATGAAACGCCCGAGGTCTTCGCGACCGAGATCGGTCCCTACCTCGACGCGCTTCGCGATCGCGGCCCGTTCGCGACAATCGTCGATGCGGGGGCCGCGACGGGGATGTTCGCGCTTATGGCGGCCGCCCGATTTCCGCAGGCCATGATTCACGCATTTGAGCCGTCCGTCCGCCAGCGCGTCCTGCTGCGTCGCAACAGCGAGCTGAATGGCGTCCGCGACCGCGTGCATTTGTGGCCCATAGGCCTGTGGGCCTCGGGAGGCACGCTTCCATTCCGAACCCACGGTGCGCTGAGCTCTCTGTCCGGCGTCACGATGCTGCCCGCAGGCTTGCGGTTCGACGAGCGCGTGTCCGTCACGACGCTCGACGCCTGGGCGCGGGAGGCTAAGCCCGGTCGGATCGACCTGATCAAGATGGACCAACCGCGCCCCGGCGAGCGCTTCCAGCTCGGCGCCCTCGATGTCCATCTTGATCAGGTCGATCCGACCGGGCTTAGCCTCCCGCGCCCAGGCGTCG
>PLLD01000067.1 GCA_003141205.1 Gemmatimonadota bacterium | reverse complement strand
TTCGACTTGATCCGGGCCGGCAGATCCATTCCGAGCCACACGCCCGCGACGAGATCGGCGGTGTAGCCGATGAACCACACGTCGTTCCCGTCGTTGGTGGTGCCGGTCTTCCCGGCCGCCGGAATATGGAACCCGGCCTGCGTGACGGCGGTGAACGCCGTGCCCTTCTGAATGACGTCCTTCATCATGCTCACCATCTCCCAGGCCTCATCCGGCGAGAGAACCGGGATGCGGACGATGGGCGGCTCCCACAACACCTGACCGTCCGCGCTCTCCACCCGTGTCACCGCGAGGGGGCTCGTGCGCTCGCCGAGATTCGCGAACGCGGTGTACGCCGAGACGAGCTCGATGGGGTACACCGACTCCGAGCCGATGTAGATCGACGGATAGGGGTGGATCGGCGTGGTGATCCCGAATTTGCGCGCCTCCGCGATCACGCTCTCGGGGCCGAGCTCCATTCCGAGGCGCACCGCCACGACGTTGCGGGACTCGGCCAGGCCGCGGCGCATCGAGACCAGGCCCAGAAACTTTCCGTCGTCGTCCTTGGGGGTCCACTGCGATCCGTCGGCGTTCGGGACCGAGAGCGGCGAGTCGTCCAGGATGTACGACGGAGGCCGGCCATTCTCGATCGCGTCGGCGTAGACGATCGGCTTGAACGCGGACCCGGGCTGGCGGAGCGCCTGGGTGCAGCGATCGAACTTCGAATCGTCGAAATCGCGCCCCCCTACCAGGGCACGCACGGCGCCGGTGCGCGGATCCAGCGCGACGATACACCCCTGCAGGTAAGGGGACGTGGGGCCGCCCGTGGGCTCGCCCAGCGCGCTCCGGGCGACGTACTGCTCGTACGTGACGTGCGCGTAGCGTCCGTATTTTCCCCCCTCGATCCCACGCAGCTGGTCCTCCAGCGCGCGCTGCGCCGCCGACTGGATCTCCGGATCGAGCGTCGTGTAGACCCGCAGCCCCTGCTCGTACAGCTGCTGTCCGAACTGCGTATCGAGCTGCTCGCGCACCCACTCGACGAAATACGGCGCCACCTCCCCGGACTCCCGGCGCGACGCCAGTTGCAGCGGATACGCCTCGGCCGCGCTGGCCTCCGCGTCGGACACGACTCCCTCGCGCCGCATCAGCTCGATCACGGTGTTGCGCCGTGCGATCGCGCGGTCGGGGTAGAGCTTGGGATTGTACCGTCGCGTGGACTTCGGGAGGCCGGCGAGGGTCGCCGCTTCCGCCAGATTCAGGTCCCGCACCGGCTTGCCGAAATAGCGTTGGGAGGCCGTCTCCACTCCGTAGGCGCCATTCCCCAGATAGATCTGGTTGAGATACAGCTCGAGGATCTTGTCCTTCGAGTAGCGCGCCTCGATCGCGCGCGCGACGCGCGCCTCCTTGAGCTTGCGGACGAGGGTCTTCTCGCGCGTGATCGACTCGCTGAAGATGTTGCGGGCGAGCTGCATCGTGATCGTCGAGAATCCCTGCGCGTAGCTGCGCGCGACGACGTTGCGCGCCGCAGCCCCGAATACGCGCGGCCAATCGATGCCGTGGTGTGCGTAGAATCGCTTGTCCTCGGTAACCACGAAGGCGTCGCGCACGGTGTGCGGGATGTCGTCCAGCGTGACGAGGGTGCGGTGCTCGAGGCCGAGCTCCGCGACGAAGCTGCCATCCGCGGCGTAGAGCTTCGACGTTTGCCGCGGCGCGTAGTCCTGGATCACGTCGACCGATGGGCACCGCCCCCCGCGACAGACCAGCGTCCAGGCCGCGTACGCGAAGCCGAGCACGAAGGCCACGGCGCACGTTACCGCAACGCGGACGATCCGGGCCCGCCGCGGGCGCGGGCTATCTTTCAGCAGCAGGCAACCCTCGCATCAGCAGCGCGAAAGATCACCGGCGCGCCTGAGGGGAGCAACGCATTCTCTGGCGCGCGGTGGGGCCGGCCCTGGCGGCGGCGGGATACACCGCGCTCGCACTGAATCTGCTCGGCTACGGCACTGCCACGGCGAGGAGCAGGATGGCCCCGCGGCCGATCGGCATCCCACACCAGTCCGAGCGCGGCCAAGGCCGCGAGGGCTGGTATCAGCATCGCCAGAGCGCCGGCCGCGGCGCTCCGGCGTCCCGCCGGTCCGCCGCCTTAAGCGACGGAAACGGCGGCGCCTGCCATGCTGTGTTGGCCGCCCGTCGCCGCGCGAGGCGGCTGCACGAAGCGCTCACCCAGGGTCCGGAGCTCCGCCATCGTACCGGTCGGGAGCTCGGGGTACCGATCCGCCAGATAGGCCATCGTCTCGCGAAACCAGTCCTCCTGATGCGCGGGATCCGCGCCAATCACTCCGCACTGCATGATCTGCTGAAACAACTCGTCGCGCGCCTCTTCAAAGGGCGTCGGCGCGACGACGTCAGGTGCCCGTCGGGTGCGCTGCGTTGCCATACCGTGCGTTAAAGGTGGAAGGAACGTCGAGCCGTATCACTGATGAATCTAGCGGCCTGGACTACCCCAGGCGAGCGGCGGTGCGTACGGGCGAGCCTATCGCACGATTCGCAGCAGGCCCGCATCGGCGCTCCCCCGGATGAAACTCTCCGCATCGAGCGTCGGGATCTGCACGCCGGTAATCGAGAGCCCGCGGCGCGCCTCGGTGATCATGAACTCCGTCAGGGAGCGGGCCGCGCACGCCGTGCTCGCGTCCCGCATCTCACCGACGATCTCGTCCCAGGTCCCGATATACTCGCGCCCCTCCCGCACCACGCGATGGACCTCGGTGTCGCGCTTGCCGGCGGCGAGGTCCGTCAGAAGCATGCCGAACAACTCCAGCTGCCCGCGCGCCTCCCGCTGCATGTCATCGGTCGCTCGCTGCTCGATCTCGGCCAGCATCTCGTCGATATCATCCCCCTCGGCAGCCAACTCGCTGAGCCGCGCATCCCACGGCTTGAGCTCAGGATCGGTGTCCCCCAGGCGATAGATCGTCTTCTTGAGCTCCAGCAGACGCCAGATCCCGAGCTCGTCCCAGTGATCGTCCGGCGTGGTTCGCTCGAGATGATACAGCGCCGCCTCGTACTCGCCGCGGTCGTAGAAGATGTTCCCGAGATAGATCCTCGCCTCCGCGTGGTCGGAATCGAGCTGCAGCGCGCGGCGCAGCAGCGCGATCGCCGCATCGTCGTCGCCCAGCCGATGCTGGGCGTACCCGACGCAGGCGACCGCCTCCCCGGAGTCCGCCGCCTGCTGGACCGCGATCTCGAAGAATTCGTGCGCGGGCTCGATGAGCCCTTCGCGAAAGAGCGCCCGCCCCGCCTGCAGCATCAACTCGACGTCGTCGCGATAGCCGAGCTCGAGGATCCGGCGGAAGCTCCGGAGCGCGTTGGCGTGCAACCCGAATTTGAGCAGCGTTTCACCGAGCCCCGCGAGAGCATCCTCGTGCTCGGGATCGAGGACCAGGGCCTCCTCGAAGCTCCGGCGGGCCCAGAGGTACTCGTCGCGCGCGAGTCGCGCGTAGCCGATCCCCACGTGCAACTCCACGGCGGAGGGGTAGAGCGCAAGACCCTCCCGAAGCACGCCCAGCGCGTCGTCGTATCGGCCGTCGTTATACAGCTGATGCGCGCGCTCGTCGTACTCCTCGGAGCTCAGGAAGGGGGCTGGCATGCCGACACACCTCCACTCTGTGAAAGTGAGCCAATTGTACCACGCGGATGGACGGGAGTTCAACCCGGCACATTCCATGCGGATTAGACGACGCGTATGTTAGCACCGGCGCCGGACTCGTCGGCCGGCCTTTCGCGTACCCGAATCTGCCAGGAGATGCCATGCCCGCTTCACTCCGCGCGGTTCTTATCGCCTTCGCCTTCGTGGCGTCGCCGCTCAGTGTTTCCGTGGTCGCCGCGCAGCAGGTCGGCGGCCCGACCGCGGCCGCTGGAAACGTCGGTTTCCGCGCACGCACGACGGTGGATGACCCCGCGGCCATGCACGCCGCGGCGGATGACGCCTCCCACCCCCACCTGGGCACGGACGTCGCCCTCATGATCATCGGAGGCGCAGGCTTCATCGCCGGTCTCATCATCGGCGGCGGCGCGGGGATCGCGGTCGCGGTCGCCGGCGCCCTCGTCGGGCTGTACGGCTTGTACATGTATCTGCGCTGATCCGTCAGCGCACGACATGTCGGCATCGCCCGTCCTGGCCGCTCGTGACACGCTCACGGTCGACGGCCGACCGTACGTCATCTACCGGCTCGAATCGCTGGCGACGCTCCCGGGGAGCACCGTCGGCCGGCTCCCCTTCAGTCTCAAGGTCCTCCTAGAGAATCTGCTCCGGAACGCGGACGGCCCGGGCGTCACCCGGGCCGACATCGAGGCGCTCGCGCGCTGGGATGTCGCCGCCCCGGCAGAGCGCGAAATTGCATTCCGCACCGCCCGGGTCCTGCTGCAGGATTTCACGGGCGTCCCGGCGGTCGTCGACCTCGCGGCCATGCGCGACGCCATCGCGCAGCTCGGCGGGGACCCGGCGCAGATCAATCCGCTCCAGCCGGTCGATCTGGTCATCGATCATTCGGTTCAGGTCGACGCGTACGGCTCCGACGCCGCCTTCCTGATCAACGCGTCGCTCGAGTTCGGGCGCAACCAGGAGCGCTACGCCCTGCTGCGCTGGGCCCAGACGGCGTTTCGCAACTTCCGGGTGGTCCCCCCCGACACGGGAATCGTGCACCAGATCAATCTCGAATATCTCGCGTCGGTCGTATTCACTCGCACCGACGGCGCTGCGGTGGTGGCCTACCCCGATTCGCTCGTCGGCACGGATTCGCACACCACGATGATCAACGGGCTCGGCGTCGTCGGTTGGGGCGTCGGCGGAATCGAAGCCGAAGCCGCGATGCTCGGCCAGCCGCTCTCCCTGCTCGTCCCCGAGGTCGTCGGATTCAAGCTGCACGGGAAGCTTCCCGTCGGCGCCACGGCCACGGATCTCGTCCTGACGGTCACCCAGCGCCTGCGGCAAAAGAAGGTCGTGGGGAAGTTCGTCGAGTTCTACGGCGCCGGTCTCTCGAGCCTCTCTCTCGCCGACCGCGCGACGATCGCAAACATGGCGCCCGAGTATGGCGCGACGATCGGATTCTTTCCGATCGATGCGGAAACGCTGAGCTACCTCCGGCTGACCGGACGGGACGAGCATCAGGTGCGGCTCGTCGAGGCATACGCGAGGGCGCAGGGGCTGTTCCGCACCGACGATACCCCCGATCCGGTCTTCGGGGACAGCGTGGAGCTGGATCTCGGGTCGATCGAGCCCAGCCTGGCCGGCCCCAAGCGGCCGCAAGACCGTGTCCCGCTCTCGCGGTCGAAAGCGATGTACCACGAAGCGCTGCTCGCCGAGCGGCAAAAGGCACCCGCTCCCGCCACGGTTCCACCCCCCGCCGTACAGCGCGAAGACACCGAGGGAGGGAACCAGCCGCAGCATCAGGACGACGGCATCGCGTGCGAGCTGGACGGCAGGGCGTTCAACCTGCGCGACGGCGCCGTGGTGATCGCCGCGATCACGAGCTGCACGAACACGTCGAA
>PLLD01000110.1 GCA_003141205.1 Gemmatimonadota bacterium | reverse complement strand
CAGCCGCCTGCGCACGCGTGGCCCCATCGACGTTACTTCACAGAGTGTGTGGGTCGGAGCGGGGGTGCTGTGCGCCGAGGTCGACGCCGCGGCCCGCGCACGCGGGCTGCGCTTCCCGGTCGATCCCGCGAGCGCCGCATTCTGTACGGTGGGGGGCATGGCCGGCACCAATGCGGCCGGGCCCCGCACGCTCCGATACGGATCGATGCGCCGCTGGGTGCGCGCACTCGACTGCGTGTTCGCCGATGGATCGCGCGCGATCGTCCGGCGCGGCGAACCGCCCCCGACGCATGTGCCCGCCATCGCGCGCCTGCTGGCCGATGGCGGCGCCCCGCTCCGCCAGGCCGCGGCGGAGCGTCGTGCATCCCGCGCGGGCGTTCGGAAGGATTCGTCTGGATACGACATCGGCGACTACGCCGCGACCCGCGACCTCGTCGACCTTCTCGTGGGCAGTGAGGGAACCCTCGCGGTGTTCGTCGGCGTCGAGCTGGCTCTCACGGTCGCTCCCGCGGCCACGACCAGCCTTCTCGCCGCGTACGGCTCGCTCGAGGGCGCCGTGCTGGGCGCGAGTGCCGCGCGCGACGCGGGGGCCAGTGCATGTGAGCTGTTCGACCGGACCTTTCTCGCACTCGTGCGGTCTGCGGCCGACGCGGCGTCCCCCTCCCCCCGGCCGCCCGTTTCCGTCCTCGACGGCGCGGAAGCGGTTCTGCTGGTCGAGCTCGAGGGAGCCAACGCCGCGGATGCAACCGCGGGCGCGCGCCGGCTCGGAGAGCAGCTGCGCGCGGTCGGCGCATCGAACGTCTCACTCGCGCTCGACCCAGCCGCCGAGTCGGCGCTCTGGGCACTGCGCCATGCGGCCAACCCGACCCTCGCACGTCTCGACCCCGCTCTCAAGTCGATGCAGGTCATCGAAGATGGGTGCGTACCGCCCGAGCGATTGCCGGCGTACGTGCGCGGAGTCCGTGCCGCCCTCGACCGGCAGGAGTTGCGCGGGGCGATTTTCGGCCACGCGGGGGACGCGCACGTCCACGTGAATCCGCTGGTCGACGTCCGCGACCCGGACTGGCGCGGCCGCCTCGAGCGGCTCCTCGCCGATGTCACCGCGTTGACGATCGCGCTCGGCGGCACGCTGACGGGCGAGCACGGCGATGGCCGTCTGCGGACCCCATTACTACACGTTATATGTAGTGACGATGTCACGGCAGAATTCGCGCGTATCAAGGCGGCGTTCGACCCTACGGGCATTCTGAATCCGGGGGTCAAGATCCCCACGCCCGGCCAGCAGCCGCTGGAAGCGATCAAGTACGATCCCGCGCTGCCCGCGCTGCCGGAGTCAGCCCAGCGCGCGCTGACAGTCGTCGCGCGCGACCGGGCCTATGCCACACACCGTCTCGATCTGCTCGAGAGCGGTCAGACGCCGGCGAACGCCGGTCCGGAGCTGCCACCAACGTCCTAAGTTGCGGACAGTTGTCGCGCCCCAGTGCAGACAACCCCTGGGGATATCTCCGCGATTCCACGTCTAAACCGCGTGCGCACAGGATGTTGCGCGGCGCACCCACCGGTCCTGTCGGCGGCACCCTCCATGCCATACCGGTATGCGTCGTCACGCCGCGCGGCGACAGCCTTAGCCAAGCGCGGCACGCTTCCCGGAGGGACGATGCACACGCGAACCGCACTGATCGCGGCAGCGCTCATGTCGATTACGATCGCGGGGACGGCGGAGGCGCAGTACCGCGTGCGCTACCGGCAGTCGTCGGAGCCGACGATCACGATCACACCCTATTTCGGCTACTCCTACTTCGGTCACTACATCAATGGCCCGCTCGGGACGAGCGCGTCAGGCTCGGGCGCTCCGTTGACGGGCGCGCAGGTCAATCTCAACCTGACCCCCTTTGTGTCGCTCGTCGGCAACGCGGCATACGGGAACACGGGGCTCACGTTCTACGTGCCCGGGGGTTTGCCCACCCGCGGCTCGAGCGGCGTGTGGCTTTTCGACGGCGATCTGCAGCTCTCGGCTCCCTTCCGGGGAATGCAGGGTCAGATCATCAAGCCCTTCGCGCAGCTCGGACTCGGGGCGATCGACTACACGACGCAAAACGATATCGGCTCGACCAGCTCCGCGGCCTTTGCTTTCAATTACGGCGTCGGCCTGGACTATCCGATCACGCGACAGGTCGGGATCCGGATCCTGGCGAAGGACTACGTCGCGCACTGGACCGACAACACCGCGCACGTCGATCCGTACGGCTACTCGGCCTACAATGCCGTCTTCACGCACAACTTCGCCATCACGGGAGGGCTCAAGCTCTCGCTCTGACGGCGCCCGCGACGGAGAACGCTCGTCCCGATCTCGCGCGCACGACGACGCGTTGGCTGCTCCGCGCTTGATAGAGTTCCGGGCCGTCATCTAGCACTCAGATTGGAGGTAAATCGAGAGACCGCAGCGCCCGCCTGCTGTATGTCCTCCAGTACACGCCCTTTGTGTGGGGGAGGCGTGACGTCACGCAGGCACCGGATCACATTTGGCAGCGCGTTAATCCGAGCGTCGGGATCGCGCTCAACGACGTCACGAACAACGCGCCCATTGGGGTGACGATCGACCTTGGACCCCGGATCTACCTGAGCGCCGGTCTGCATTGCGGGAGGACGACGACGCTGGACCCGAATGCCGACGTGCGCGTAGGCAGCGTATTCCAGAACCGTGCGAGCGCGATTCCGACGCTGCAGGAGTGGCATTTCGGCGGCTACTATGGTGCCACCATCAACCTCGAAGCGGCGGTCAGCCTGCTCCGTACGGCGATCGGGAGTGCGACGGGCGGGAAGTCATAGCGGCCTTCTGTTCACCCCAGGTACAATTGCCATATCAGGCCGCAGGAGACATTGACTTCGTTGATCATCGCCAAGATTCGGGGCGAGAAGCGCGGGGCGAAGGCGTAAGGGCCCGTACCTACGCGCGAGCGGCGAGGTCGAATAGCTTCGCGGCGGCGTTGTCGAATAGGAATGCGTCGAAGTCGGAGCGGCGAGCGAGCTTCCCCTCGCGCAGGGCAACAGCGGGGTCGACGTAGAAGTACAGGTGATACCTGCCACTCGCTTGCTGCTGGGAAAGATCCTTGACCTCGGGCGCTGTCATGAGCCACGCCGTGTTCGTGGACAGGTCGACGAAAGTGGTCAGCTCGGCGGGGCAATCGTCGGCGACATACCAGTCGAGAGCAAGCTTCCCCTTCCCGCCGGCGGGCTTGGGCTTCGCGTTTGCCTTCACCTGTATGGTGACAGCGCGGCGCCCAGTTGGAGAGAATGCCACGAGATCGATTCCCGCATCCGTCGTCATTGGCGCGGACTCGATTCCGAGGAGAAGAAGCTTATACTGGACCAACAGCTCGCCACACCGTCCGATTTGCGCTTGAGTTAGCGAGACGCCCCCTCCCTACCTGTTTACGAGCTCAATCGACTGCCTCGCTCTCGCGGTGGGAAGCTGCGGGATCTGGACGGTAGCCGCCAGGCCAATATTGGTATGCGCTCTTCGCCGCGAGGGCGGTGGCCGGCGGTGGGGGCGCGCATGATGGCGCGTCGAAAACGCCGCGATTAGCTGGCCGGGAATCAGTGCGATAGGGCCTCGCCCTGGCGCGGGGGGTGCGACGCGGGAACGGGGTCAAACCCGATGCCGCGCCAGACGGTCTTGCCCGAGTCGTCACGGCTCAAGATCCACACCGTGCCGCTGCCGTCCTTGAGCAAGACTGCTCCCTCCTGCGGCGTGCCGCGATCGTGCGCAATGGCTCCGGCAACGAGCGCAATCTCCGGCTGCCCGGGCGGTTGACAGACGACAAGAATGACATCGACGGCGACGAGTAACACCGCTGCAGGAAATGACCAGAGCAGCAATTCATAGAAAAACGTGTACCTCTTCGACGCGGTGGCGAGCGCGGCATCCTGCGCCTGCACCGTATTCGCGGGAGTCTCGGGCAGGCGAGCGGCACGCTGCTCAAGCTGATTGGCGTAGTTCGTGATCCACAGATAAAAGAAGACCCCGCCCAGGACGGCCACCAGGAAGGCGAACCCGCTCGCGAGAAAGACGATGCGGATCGGCACGGTCTGGGCGCGCACCTTGCCGGCGACCGAAAAGCCCGCGCCTATCGCGGCGGTCGATAGTCCCACGAGCCAGTTGGCGGCCTGACGGTACCAATCCAGCGTGACCGGAAGGGCAAGAGGAGGGTCGGGCGCTGGCATCGATCGCTCCGGTCAGTATTTCGGTGGATTGGGGCAGAGGGATAACAAGGCGCTGGTTGTGCCTTCGTGCAGAAGGGGCCATTGAACCAGCTGCGACGCCTGCATATGCTCGTTGCCCGCGACACTGAGCAGCGCCTTCTGAAATTCAGGCAATCGTCGCGACCAGTCCTGGATGAGCCCAACCGTCGTGTCGTCATCGAAGCTGCGATTGACGCGCTCCGACAGGCCGGCGAGCAACTCCCGCAGGGAACTATTCGTGATCAGAAAGGGCTGCGGCGTGGAAATGAGATTTATCAGCAGCCCCAGGAATCCATTGACTGCCTCTCGTGCACCGATGGGTGGCATACGGGCGAACTCCATGATGAATGATCGCGACCATCGGGCGCGTCGCCGCGACGGCACACCCGGCGCAGAAACACCCGCACCCGTTCATCCTATCATCACGCTGATACAATGGCCAGACTTGTTCCGATGTATCCGCAATGCCACACGAGCCGAGGTGAGGGCGGTCAGGTGCCTACATCCGTAGACATGCCTGATCCGACGCGGGGGGCCTGTGAATCCGCGGGCGCAACGGCGCGGCGGCGGATCTCCTTCGAAAGCGGCAGGCATCGACGGGATGCGGCCGGGCGGTGCGGCCGGGCAGAGCGTCTTATGGAGCTGCGGGCCCGGCGACCAGCGCTTCTCGACGCGCGATCTCTGTTGCGAGGCTCGCGCGACTACGCTCCACGTTTACCTCCGTCCGACGGAAATCCACGTTAACGGGCACGAAGGGGTCCGAGCGCCCCAGTAGCCGGCCAGCCTCGGCGTCCCAGACCTCCATCTGCCCATTAAGCAGGAGTTTCCAGGCGAACTCCAATATCTCCTGCTGCACGCGCGCGGCGATTGCCGAGCCATCATCAACCACATCGAACAGCTGGAAGGGATCGAATTCCAGTCTCTCCGTCGCGAAATTAAGAGCGAGAACTCCGTAGACGCGTGCATCGGGCGACGTCAGTCGAATGAACAGGCGACCGTCCCCCGCGTCGGCGACCTCCGATGTGAGTTGCGAAAGGGCGGCAAAGGGACCTTGCCCACGAATGGCGATCTTAAGAACGGGCAATGTTGGAAACTCTGCGACGGACACCGTCGGCTCCCCGATAACGCGACGCACGAGCGCGGTACCTATGACGTCATGGAATCCCCGGAGCTCGTACAAGTGTGCGGCGAGTATCGCGCGAAGGGACGGAACGCTCAACTCGTTCTCGATGAGATGCTCGGCGAGACTCCGCACCACATCGAGATCGGTCGCGAGCCGCCGGAGATCTGTCGGGTCTTCCGGATCCACGAGTGGGTCGCTAAACGCGTGCGCGACTGCGCATCGGCCGGAGAGATAAAGATACGCGCCAACATCGGGATGCGCGGCCCGCAGTTGAGCGATACGCTCCTGTACACCATATCCCTTCAGGGTTGACAGGACACCGTTGATCCACGCTATCTGTTCGGCGCCCCTATTGTGAGTGACATTGATGACCTTGAAGTAACCAAGAAAGGAATACGCGACGCTCTCAGACTTGAGGTTCTGCGCCTCCCGATACAACGCCAGAGCCAAACGCGCCTTCTCGCTGGTTGGGGCCGCGAG
This sequence comes from Gemmatimonadota bacterium, assembly GCA_003141205.1. GTDB lineage: Bacteria > Gemmatimonadota > Gemmatimonadetes > Gemmatimonadales > Gemmatimonadaceae > FEN-1251. Next base: position 5,591 of record PLLD01000110.1, on the reverse strand, counting down.
ATGGTCCGTCCGGAAAACATTTGTGACGATGTCGCCTGGTCCGCGACGGCCGATCTGAACGGGACCAGCGGCACCAATGGTGTCCGCCTCTGATATCGGAGCCTGCTCCTGCCATGATAGCGCACTTAAGAAACGACGGATTACCTGTTGCGCGTCTCCAAGCGGCATCGACTCATCACAACGCATCGCGATAGCCGGCGCAAGCCGATCTGTTCCCGGTCTCAGAACGAACTCGTGGCCGCCGTATGTGGCCTTGATCTCGGCGTTGGGCCAGGCCACTCCACGGGTCTGCAGACCAACCGTAATCCATCGGCTCATGAGCGGTACCCGGTCACGTGTCGAGCAGATCCTCGTGCTCGAACGCGGTCTCCATAGAGGACAGTTCGGCCGGGGATAGCCCGAGCGCGCGGGCGACCGCTCGCCAGCCTTGCACGGCGACCCGGATCGCCGATGCTATCGCGCGCGCGTCAGCGGGCGGAATGTCGAAATACTCGGCGACGTCGAGCGCGAGGCTGAGCGAGGCCGTGGTGTTCCGCTCGTCGATCGCAAGAGACAGGATGCGCGGCTTCACGGAGCGCGGCGTGGGATTGATATCATACACCGGCGCGAGGCGCCATCCACGCTGGTCTTCGTCGTACAGAAAACCGTGATTGCGGAGATGGTCGTCCGTGTTGGAAATTAGCACGGTGAAGACGATGCGGCACCACAGCTCGCGCAAATCGGCACCGGTCGTGGCGCCATGCTCCCGAAGGGCGTCGGCGATCTCGAGATAGCTTCGCGTCTCGTTATCTATTGCGCCCAGCATGCTCATCGCGGACAAGAAGGGGATACGCCGGGTGCCTCGACGGTCAAACCGCTCGACGATCAGCACGGGACGGCCGTCGAGGATCTGCTCGATGCGCCAGCGCGGGACCCGCAGTCCGGCGCGCTCGGCCAGCGCGAGCGCGAGCCCCTCCCACCGGACAACATCCCACGCATCCTGATGGGCCGGAAATTTCGCGATTGCGAGCTGCAGGTTCGCATCGCGGACGGACGCTTTCGGACGAGCCCCGCCGAGCGAAGATCCGGGTGCGACCAGGAGCCGCAAGGCGGCGGCGTCCTCCTGATCGTCGAGCACCGCGTCCGCGGCGCGAAGAAGCGCGGGGAGATCCACGAGCGGCGGGATGGCGCTGGCACCCGTGATGTCGCCCATGACGGCGAGAAACGGCCCCTCAGGTTGGCAAGCGAAACGGAGGGCTCCGCTCCGGGTCGCGTCCGTTACACCCAGGAGGTAGTCGATCTCCAAGAGCGTTGGAGGCGCGTGCCCGCCGGCTCGGGCGCGCTCGGCGGCGGCGCGATCCATCAAGGTCCGTCCCCAGCGATCAGGAGCCGAGTCACCCAAGGATCCGAAGAGCGCCTTCCCGCTGCTCGTGTGGAATGCACCTGGGCCGAGGGATAGCGCGGGCTCGAGGGCGAATCGTGCCGGATGGACGAGCCACGCCGGGTCGTACTCGAACGATGCCGCAGCATGGCCCTCCCGAGCGCGGGGCATGTGCGGCCACAGCGTGCCGACGCGGAGCGGACCCTCGGTAAGGTCGATATAGACGTGAACGGTCTTGGGTCTCACGGAGCAGCACCGGGTGGCGCACGGCGTGGCATGCGCAAGCGCTGCGGCAAACGTTCCTCGTCGAGGAGGCGGCCGACGTGATCCTTCGCTGGATCGGCGACGTCACTCAGCGCATCGACCAGCCCGAGTACGAAGAGCACGGTTGCATAGACGCCTAAGGAGACGCTTGGCATTCCGCGCTCGACGCGGCCGAGTGTGGCGCGATCGATCCGGGCGCGGTCGGCGATGATGGCGGCCGTGAGGCGCCGCCGGCGCCTGGCATCACGGATGTCGGCGCCGAGCTTCCGCAATATTCGGCGGACGGGAAGGGGTAAAGGAGGGGATGTGCGTGGCATAATTAGTGATGTATAGAATAAGTCTTACAGGTTTATAAGACGTATATATACATCGTAATATAACACACCGAGCGATCAACAGTTACGCATTACAGGCCGGAGGCAATCCCTCCCCGTGACGTGCGCGGGTCGTGGCTCGTTGAATACGTAGTAGCACCGTGCTACCTTCCAGTTGTGGGGCTGACGCCATGATCATGAAAAACAGTGCGGGAAGTGGTGAATGGACCTGCCATCCGTGGATGAGGTCCTCGTGCGAGTCCACCAACTCGCTGACGGGGAGCATGTGTCAATCAATCGTAGGCGCGTTCAGAAGCACATGGACAACCTCGACTATGGTTTCGAAGATGTCTGTGATTGTCTCGCGCAGATTCAACCTCACCAATGTGCGCCACTCGCGTGGTCCCATTGGGAGCCGTACGAACCTGTCCTCACCGGCGTGACGACCTTTCAACTAGAAGACGACGGCTGCCAGGATACCCTCTTCATTGAAGTGAAGATTCCCTGGTTTCAGCCCGGCGATCTGTACGTCCTCGCATTCAAGCTGGACGGATCCCCCGAATGATTCCCCGGCGTACAAAGAAGGCTGTGGTTGCGCGAGCGTCTGAGCCAGCGATCGCTTGCGCGAATTGCGGGGCGGGCGCTGACATGCTGTCCGTGCATCACGAGCAGCGCACGCGCCGCGCACGGGATGGAACGCTGCTGCCTTACGAGTCTTCGTTTACTGCGTGCGCGCGGTGCGGCGAGGAGTTTTTGACCTCCGGTCAAATACGGGCGGCCAGTCTCGCGGCCAGCGCTGCACTGCGCACGCACTTGCACCGGCTCAGCCCTGACGAGATACGGGCAATCCGGTCGAGCTTTGACGTATCGCAAGAGATGTTCGAGACGGTTCTGGGACTGGGCCGCAAGACGGTCGTTCGGTGGGAGACCGGGCGCGTCGTCCCGAGCAAGGCGGCCGATCAGCTCCTGCGGGCGGTGCGCGAGCGGCCGGCGCTCTTTTATGACGCCGCCGCACAGGCCAACATCCCGATCGCGGTGCCTGTCGAGACCGTGGCTCCTGCGGCTGCGCCGCAGATGTTCATTTCATTCGCCAACATCGCGGTCAATTTTCTTGACGCCAATGCGGCCTTTACGCCGGGGCCGAATACGACGAATACGCAGTATTGGAACCTGCTCCCCCACGCGGCGGGCGCTGCCATTCCGCGGGCGCCGCCCACAGCACGCGACGATACGCTGTCCGGCCCGCCGATACCCAGATATCGCTCATCAACTTGCCATCGACGATCTCATGTCCGATCCCACTCCAACTGCACCCGCACGAATCGACGCCCGCGCGACGCGCGTGACCGCCATTCGACTCATGCGCTGTGAGTTTGAGGTGAACGTGGCCGCTCTCGAGACCGGGCGCACGTATGAGGGTAACGTCGAATTCGCGATTGGCCGGGCGTATCCGCAGCCGACGGTGCTGGAAGTCCGGTTTGCGTTGCGGGCGTATCGTGACGCACAGGAATGGCCGTTCCAGTTCACGGCGGAATACCTGGGACGCTTCGAAGCGGATGCGGCCAACATCCCGGCGCTGCACGCCTTTGCCAAGTACAACGCGATAGCGATGCTCGTGCCGTATGCGCGCGAGCTCGCATCAACGATCACGGCTCGTGCGGGCTTCCCTGCGATGCTGCTGGGCCCGGTCAATGTCCAGGAGCTGGTCGATCAGGCCGACAGTCAGGCAACTGCCGCTGGCTAACGTGGGTCGTGTTCCGGCGCGGCGAGCGATCCACTATTAAATGACCTCCTCCGAACCGCCCCAGACGAAGGAATGGTTGATCGAGCTCCTGACGGACGAGGAGCCCTTCCGACATCCAGACTTTGCCCAGCGCAGCGCCACAAACTGGATGCGCGCACTACGCACCGAGATCGAGCAGCAGCACGGCCACGATATGGCGACCCAAGGATCGGCGTGCGCTGCGCATTTTTTCGGGCTATCCCGGCGCACGGACATCCCCTCCCGCCGCGCCATCTATGCGCCGCTATTCGCTTCTATTGTATACGGTATGGCGCTCGTGTCGCTGGCCGAAACGGCGGCCGTCGACGCATGGATGTGCCCCGGAGCGGTCATCCAGTGGTATTACGCGATCTATAACGGCATGCGGTCCATCCTGGCCTCTATGCAGGGCCCCGTGCCCGACACGCACAGAGGCGTCGCGAACGCGATGAAGGGGGCCATCCAGAAGATGCTCCCGCATCCGCTCAACATGTATGCGGAGTGGGTGAAGAACGAAGAGTTCCGGCCGGAATTGCCGGACTATCCTCAGATGTCCTTACAAGGCGGGAGTCCTAGTCCGCTGGTTCAAGCCTTCGATGGCACGCGGGACCAGTCGCAGCGCATGATACTGTCATATGTGGGTGGATCCGCGACATGGTACGCCGACGCGCGGAAGCGGGATATGCTCAAAGGAGAGTTCAAGAAGCGGGGCTGGACAAACTTTCGCACGAACGCCGCGCGGGAGTATCGAGACGAGCAGTTCAAGAATCTGCAGTGCAACTTCTTACACGTGGCGATTCGCTACCGAGGGAAGGCTAACTATCGGGATCCGATTTACTTCGCGTATGGATCCGACACTCTCTCATCGAGTAACAAGTTCATTGGCGACTTGGCATTCGTCGCACGTTTTGTAGCCATTTGCGCGATCGAGGTGGCGCGACGGCGCCTCGGCCCAGCGACCGCCGACCAGTTTGCGAGTGACATGATGGCGCACTTCGATGGCTGGACGCGCTTCCAAACGGCCCAGCTGTAACAGGAAGGGACATCGCATCGACGTGACGACCGTACGCCCCGCAATAGCCGAACCAAGGCCGCGCGTCGCGGGCCATGGGGAAAGCACGCTCTGCCGACAGGTCTCGGAGTCGCATCTGCGACGTTGCTGCACCCGTGAGGGAATGCCGTCGCCACTATCGCAATGTCGCTGCGATCCCAGACCATCGGGCAACGTACGGATTCAAATAAGCCTGATCAGACGGGCGAATCATCGCGATCACGAGCTGGTACACCTCAATGACATCGAGGATCGCCCGCCGCCCGACTTGGCCGGCCATTTGGGCACTACGTAAGGGGGCGACGCTTTGCCCTCCGCGCGGATGGGCACCCCCTATCTGGCCGCCGATGTTGGTTCCGTGCATGACGTCAGACGCATCTCCGTAAAAAAGCTCGTAGGATGCAGCGAGTCCGACAGAATCGGCGAGCTGCCGCACACGAGCCGGCCCACCGTCGATCGCATACCAATTAGGATCGTAGGGCTGCCTTCCCCGCAGCTTGGTAAATGCCGCATCGATCGGTTGCATTTCAGGGGACAGAAGCCGACTTCGCAGTTGCGTAGCCTCTGCCGCCAGCCCCTGTTGAAACGCCGGATCGGTAAAGGGCGCCGGAACATTCATGCCCCCGGTCATTGCCGTGAACCACGGCTGCACGACCGCGGTCGCAAACGTGTCTGCCTCGGCCGCCCGCTTACGTATCTCGCCCACAATGTACGCCAAGCCGCGTTCGTCTCGCTTTTCCTCCAGCGTGGCGCCCATCAACGGTTTGCCTGCTGTATCACAAGGTACCGGATGAACGTGACCGCGTCCGGGCGTTGACGCGCGCTGTCGAGTGCGCTGGC
>PLLD01000204.1 GCA_003141205.1 Gemmatimonadota bacterium | reverse complement strand
GGGCCAATACGCTCCCCGTGCCCGCGACGGCGAATGTGGTGCGATACGGCGTGACCTCACCCGACGCCGACCTCGTCGCGTCGGACGTTCGCGGGGCGCCCGACGGCGCCGGAGTCGCATTCGATGTGGTCTATGCGGGAAGCCCGCTGGGCACGCTGACGTTACGGGTGCCCGGCCTCCACAATGTGCGGAACGCTCTGGCGGCGCTGGGCGTCGGATTCGCGCTCGGGGCACGATTCGACGCGCTCGCGCCCGGGCTCGAGAGCTTCGTCGGCGTGGAGCGCCGCTTCGATCGCATTGGTGAGGTCGCCGGTGTGGCCGTCGTCGACGATTACGCCCACCACCCGACCGAGCTCCGGGCGACACTCGCCGCTGCGCGCATGGTGTTTCCGGGGCGGCGGGTGATCGCCGCCTTTCAGCCGCATCTATTCTCGCGCACGCGGGATTTTGCCGGCGCGTTCGGCGAGGCGCTCGCTCTCGCGGACGCGATCTATCTCGCCGACATCTATCCCGCGCGCGAGCGCGCGATCCCGGGCGTGACGGCGGATCTGATCGCCACAGCGGCAGCCGCGGCGGGCCGCCCGGTCACGTGGCGCGGATCCCGCGCGGAGCTCGCGAGCGCTCTTGCGCATGGCGTCGGCCGAGGGGATGTCGTGCTCACGCTCGGTGCGGGCGATATCACGGAAACGGGACCGGAACTGCTGGCATTGCTGTCGCGGGCCGGGGCGCGGCCGGATGCCGTGAGGCGGAGCGCATGATCGCCGTCCGCTCGGCGGCCGTCCGTCGCGGCGCGGTCGCGCTCGTGGCGGCCGTGCTGCTGGCGACCCCCTGGTGGGGCCCGCGGGTGCTCCGGCCCCTCGCATTCTTCCGGCTTCGCTCCGTCGAAGTCAGAGGAGCCCGATACGTCTCGCCGCGCGATATCGTGAGCCGGCTTCGGGTCGACACGACCATGTCCCTGTGGGATGACCTGAGTCCTTGCGCGCCGCGCGTGCTCGCCATTCCGGGGGTCCGGGCCGCGGATGTCAGCCGCCGCTTGCCGGGCACGCTCGTCGTGTCGGTCACGGAGGCGGTGCCGGTCGCTCTCGTCCCGACGCGCGACGGCATGCGTCCGTACGACGTGCGCGGGATGCCGTTGGCGTTCGATCCGACGCGCGTGGATCTCGATCTACCCGTGCTCGGGCGCGCCGACCGGCGGGTCCTGCGGCTGCTGGACGACCTGCGGGTTCGCGCTCCGGCGCTCTTCGCGCGCATTTCGGCCGTGCGGATCGAGCCCGGCGGCGACGTCCTGGTCCAGACGGCGACGTTCGCCGTCCGCGCGGGACCCGATGCCGACGCGGCGCGCGTCGCCCAGGCGGTGCCGGTGGCGGCCGATCTCGCGCGGCGGCGGATTCCGATCCAGGAGCTCGACGTCCGCTTCCGCGACCAGGTCGTCGCCCGCCGATCGTGAGAGCCGACCGATGACGGCGCGCGTGCCGCACCCCGACCGCCTGGTCGCCGGGCTCGACATCGGATCCGCCAAGACGACGGTGATCATCGCCGAGGTCGTTGGGGAGCTGACGGGACCGGCGCGGATCAAGGTCCTGGGAGTCGGACAGGAGCGGACGACCGGACTGCGGCGCGGGGTGGTGGCCGATATCGGCGAGACGATGCGGGCGATTCGCAAGGCGGTCGCCGACGCCGAGCGGATGGCGGGCGCGCCGGTCGTCGAGGTGTATGCCGGGATCGCGGGCTCGCACGTCGAGGCGATGACGAGCACGGGGGTCGTGGCCGTCAACGGCGACGAGATCACGCGAGCCGACGTCGACCGCGCCAACGAGGTCGCGCGCGCCCAGATGATTCCGCCGGACCGCGAGCTCCTGCACGCCATTCCGCAGGAGTATGCCGTCGACAAGAATCGCGGAATTCGCGACCCCGTGGGCATGATCGGCATGCGCCTCGAGACGGAGATGTATCTCGTCACGATCGGCGGCTCGCCGGCCATGAATCTCCGCAAGGCCGTCGAGCGGGCCGGGTATCGCGTACGGGAGCTCGTGCTCGAGCCCCTCGCGAGCGCGCTCGCGGTGCTCACGGACGACGAGAAGGAGCTCGGCGTCGCGCTCGTCGAGCTCGGGGCATCGTCGACCGACGTGGCGATCTTCCACGAGGGGAAGATCCGGCACCTGGCTACGGTGCCGTATGGCGGGACGCACGTGACGAACGACATCGTCCTCGGACTGCAGGTGACGCAGGACGAAGGGGAGCGATTAAAGGAGCGGTACGGGTGCGCGTTCGAGCCCCTGGCCGACCCGAACGTCATGATCGCCATACCAAGTACCCAGTCGCAGGGAACACGATCGATCGATCACGCATCGCTCGCGCACATTATCCACCAGCGGATGGACGAGGTTTTCGATCTCGTACAGCACGAGATCACGACGTCGGGGTACCCGCAGCGTCTCAGCGCCGGCGTCGTGCTGACCGGCGGTGCCGCGGCGATGCCCGGGATGCGCGACCTGGCGGCCGACGTCTTTGGGGCGGGCGTCCGCGTCGGGTCGCCGGCGGACGGAATCGGCGGCCTGAGTGACGCTGTCGAAGGTCCCCGTTTCGCCACCGTCGTGGGCCTGGCGGAGTACGGCGCGCATAGGCTGGCGCTGGGCGGGATGGCGGGGGCGGCGGGGAAGCGGTTGCACCTGGCGCCGGGAATGGACAAGTTGATCGAGCGCGTACGCGTGTGGCTGCAGGATTTCTTCTGAAAAGCTATATTGGCGCCGGCACCAGCGACCGGCCGGTTTCCCGATGTCGAACACGAGAGGCGGAGCGCCACCCGTCATGATTTTCGAGTTAGAGGAGAGTACGACGGAAAACGCCCACATGAAGGTGGTGGGCGTCGGCGGCGGCGGCGGCAACGCGGTCAACCGCATGATCGAGGAGCACCTGGAAGGCGTCGAATTCATTTCGGTTAACACCGACGCGCAGGCGCTGCTCAACTCCAAATCCGACTTCAAGATCCAGATCGGAAAGAAGCTGACGCGCGGGCTCGGCGCTGGCGCGCGGCCCGAGATCGGGCGACAGGCGATCGAGGAGAACAGGGACGAAGTCGGGCGGGCGCTGTCCGGGGCCGATCTCGTGTTCATCACCTGTGGCATGGGGGGTGGCACCGGGACCGGGGCCGCTCCGATCGTGTGCGAGCTCGCCCGCGAGGCCGGTGCGCTCACGGTCGGAATCGTCACGAAGCCGTTCCTCTTCGAGGGGCGCAAGCGAATGCGCCAGGCGGAGATCGGCATCGCCGAGATGCGGAAGAACGTGGACACGATGATCGTCGTTCCCAACGAGCGGCTGCTGGCCGTCGTCGGGAAGGGGATTCCGTTCCAGGATGCGCTCAAGAAGGCCGACGAGGTTCTCCTGCACGCCACCCAGGGCATTTCCTCCCTGATCAGCGTGACGGGGCTCGTCAACGTCGACTTCGCCGACGTGCGGACGGTCATGCAGGCCGGCGGGAGCGCGCTCATGGGCACGGGCGTGGGGCGTGGGGAGAACCGGGCGACCGAGGGCGCGCAGCAGGCGATCTCGTCCCCCTTGCTCGACAATGTGTCGATCTCCGGCGCGACGGGCGTGCTCGTCAACATCACGGGCGGTGCGGACCTGACGCTCGGAGAGGTGCATCAGATCAACGAGATCATCCACGACGCGGTCGGGGATGACGCCGAGATCATCTTTGGCGCCGTGCACGAGCCGGCGATGCAGGGAGAGATTCGCGTCACCGTCATCGCCACCGGATTCGATCGGACCCCGCCCGTCGCGGGACATGCCGGGGACGCCAAGGGCGCACCGGTGATTCCGTTCCCCTCCCAGCGCCAGCAACGCGGCGCCGGGGGAAGTGGTGCACGGCCCGCGGCCGCGGGGGACGTGCGTCGCATCCCGGCACCGCCGAACGCGCCGGGGGAGAAGTCGCCGCCGGATCTGACGGACATGGACATCCCGACGTTCATCCGGCGGCAGATGGACTGACGGCCCGGACTCCCGGGCGGGTCGCTCGACAATCGACCGCTTCTACATTCCACCGCATGGCCTGGGTACTGGCGGGTGCGGCGGGGCTGGCGCTCGCGCTCGTGCAGTATGGACGGGCGCGCGGGCACGCGTGGGCGCCGGCGCTCTGTCGATGGGGCGCAGCGACGACCCTCACCGCCTTGGCGCTCGACGCTCCGGCGGGCCGGGCCAGCTCGCTGCGCCCCTTCGCGGCGCTGGATGTGTCCGCGAGCTGGCACCGCGCGCGCGGGATCGGCCCGGACGCCGACGGCTATCGCCGGGCGCTCGCCGCAATTGCCGCCGCACGTCCGGAATCGCTCTTTCTCGTCGGCGACTCCCTGCGCGTGACGCCGCCGCCGGCGTCGCCCACGGATAATCGCTCGCGGATTCGACCCGCGATCGATCGGGCCGCGGCGGCCGGGCGGGCGCTCGTGCTCGTGACCGACGGCGAGATCGATGATCCGGAGGCGCTGGATGCCCTGCCGGCCGGGTCCGAGATCAAGGTCATCGCGACCCCTGAGGGGAGCGACGCGGCGCTCGTCGGGGTGGATGCGCCACGCACCGCCATCGCGGGGGACACGATCACGGTGCACGCGGCGGTCGCCGCGGGGAGCGCGGGGGCCGGGGCCGGACACCTCACCCTGCGCCTCGACGACGCCCTTCAGGCAAGCATTCCCCTGCCCGCGATGGCCCCGTACGGAGAGCAGCGGGTCGAGGCGCGCGTGAGCGTGAGTGGCACGAATGGGGCACGGGTGCTGCGCGCGATCGTCACGGCGGCCGGGGACGTCGAGCCGCGCAACGACACCGTTGGCATCGCACTCGACGTGGCTCCCGCGGTTGGTGCGGTGTTCGTCTCGACGTCGCCCGACGAGGACGCCCGCTATGCGCTCAGCGTCCTGCGCGGCACGCTCGCGCTTCCGACGCGGGCGTTCTTTCGCGTGTCGCCCGGAAACTGGCGGCAGGAGGGAACCCTCGCCGCCGCATCGGAGGAGGAGGTGCGCCGCGCGGTCGGGCTGGCGCCGCTCGTGGTGCTGCATGGGGACACCGCTGTTTTCGGCGCGCCGCGGACCGTCACGCGCGGGGGGCTGGCTCTGGTGGTGCCACCCGCCCCCGGTGGCACGCGGGGGGAATCCGATGAATGGTACGCGACGAGCGCGCCTCCCTCTCCGATCTCGGCCGCGCTGCACGCGGTGCCGTGGGACAGCCTGGCGCCCATCGACGTCGGCGAGATCGCGCCGATCAACGCCGCTGCGAATGGCGGCGGCGGAGCGTGGGCGGCTTTGGAGGCTCGCCGGGCGCGCCGGTTCGAGCCGCGCGTCGCCGTGGCGGGGTCGGAGCGCAATGGCCGGCGCGCGGTAATCGTAGCGGCGTCGGGGCTCTGGCGTTGGCGCGTCGATNNGGAGGGGCCGACGCGGGCGGCTCGGCGGGAGCCGGCACCGCCGCGTTCACGGCTCTGTGGGGCGGGATCTTCGATTGGCTCGCGGCCGCAGCGGCCGATGATCGCGCGGCGATTCCGGCAGAGGGGGTGCGGCGGGAGGGCGATTCCCTGCAATGGAGGCGGGGATCCCGCGCCGACTCCGTCGTCCCGGTCATTCTCATCCCGCGAGGGGGGGGGCAACACGGACGCGCGGACACGACCATCGCCCGCTTCATCGGCGGAGCGGCGACGGCGGCTACGCCGCCGATGCCGGCGGGCGTCTATGACGTTCGGGTCCGCGGAGGCACCGCCATCGTGGTCGTCAACGCCTCGCGCGAGTGGCTGCCGCGGCGTCCCGCCGCCCACAGCGGCCGGCAAGGCACGGTCGCGGTCGCAGGCCTCGTGCCCCGATTGCGCGGGCTCGGCTGGGCATACGCTCTGGTCATCATCGCACTCGGCGCGGAGTGGCTCCTGCGCCGACGGATGGGACTCCGATGACGCGCGCGACGCGCGTGACGCGCGCGACGCCGGCCGGGGAATAGCGGGATGGCTCGATTGGATACGCGCCCCGGGGACGTGCCGCGCCGCTCGCTCTGGGACCGCATCAAGGACGTCGCCCTCGCCGACGTGACCGTCCTCCTGCGCGGCGGCGTGCGTCCGGGCTCGCTCGAGCGGCTCGAGGAGATCCTCCTGGACGCGGATCTCGGCGTGGCGACCACCCTTCGGCTGGTGGCCGACGTGGAACGGCTCGCGCAGCGCGGCACGGTGAGCACCGAAGCCGATTTCCTTGGCGCCATCCGTGCCGGGATCGAGGCGACGCTCCGATCCGGGCGGAGCGATGCCGCCCTCCACCTTCCGACGGCAAGCGGCGGGCGACCCGCGGTCGTCGTCGTGCTCGGAGTCAACGGGGCAGGGAAAACGACCTTCATCGGAAAGTTGGCGACGCGGCTGCGCGAGGACGGCAAGCGCGTGCTCGTCGGCGCGGGTGACACGTTCCGCGCGGGCGCGGTCGACCAGTTGCGGGTGTGGGCGGAGCGCGCGGGGGCGGACTTCGTCGGGGCGGCCGCGGGGCGGGATCCCGCGGCCGTGGCGGTCGACGCGATCGAGGCGGGCACCGCGCGCGGGGTCGACGTCGTTCTGATCGACACGGCGGGGCGTCTACACACGAGCACCTCGTTGGTCGACGAGCTGAAAAAGATCGTGCGTGTGGTGGCGAAGCGGTGGCCGGGCGCGCCCGACGAGACGCTGCTCGTGCTCGATGGCACGATCGGCCAGAACGCGGTCGCGCAGGCTCGCGTCTTCGCTGCTGCCGTGCCCGTCACGGGGCTGGTCGTGACGAAGCTCGATGGCACGGCGAAGGGCGGGATCGTCGTGGCCGTGCACGAGGCGATCGACGCGCCGGTCAAATTCGTGGGCGTGGGCGAGGGGGCGGGGGACCTCCTGCCGTTCGACGCGACGGCGTTCGCGCGCGAGGTCGTCGGCGCGTGACCGCGGCGCCGAGCCGGCGATCGGGACCGCGCGTGACGCTCGACACGCCGGTGATGTATCTCAAGGGGGTCGGCGAGCGCCGGGCGACGCTCCTCCACCGGCTTGGGATCGTGACCGCCGGCGATCTCCTCTACCACGTTCCGTTGCGGTACGAGGACGCGACGACCGTGGCGCCGATCGGCCGGCTGCGCATCGGGGACGACGCGACCGTCATCGGCACGGTCATCTCCAAGGGGGTTCTGCCCACGCGCCGCGGCCTGCGGATCTTCCAGGTCGTGTTGCAGGACGCGTCCGGGATGATCGAGGTATCGTGGCCGGGGCAGCCGCATCTCGACCGCACGATCGACACGGCGGACGTTCTGCTCGTCTCCGGAAGCGTGCGCTTCTTTCAGGGACGCCAGCTGGTGGCGCGCGAGCACGTCAATCTGGGGGCCGGGGCGGCGGGGACAGCCGAGGGCCGTGTCCTCGCCGTTTATTCCACGACCGAGGGGCTACCGATGCGCGTCCTGCGGTCGCTCATCGACCGCCATCTCGACGTTCTCCTGTCGCTCGTCGTCGAGTACTTGCCGCCGGATTTGCTCGCGCAGGGTGGAGTCGTGCCGCTGCCCGACGCGCTGCAGCGCGTGCACCGGCCGACATCCGTCGTCGAGGCGGCACGTGGGCGCGACCGCCTCGCGTTCGAGGAGCTGCTCTTCGTCCAGCTCCTGCAGCGCCGCGCTCACGCGCTCGCCCGCCTCGCGCGCCCCGGTGTCGCGTACGAGAATCGGCGGGATCTGACGCGCGCGTTCCACACCACGCTGCCGTACCGGCTCACGGCCGCGCAGGTCCGCGCCGCGCGTGAGATCTTCACCGACATGTGCAGCCCGCGACGGATGCACCGCCTGCTGCAGGGGGACGTGGGGAGCGGCAAGACGGTCGTCGCGCTGTTTGCGGCTCTGCTCGCCATGGAGAACGGCTATCAGGCGGCGCTCATGGCGCCGACGGAGCTCCTCGCGGAGCAACACGCGCACACCTTCCGGGGGCTGCTTCAGCCCCTCGGTCTCGAGCCCCTGCTGGTCACCGGGAGCCTGCCCGCGGCCGAGCGGCGGGCCGCGGCGCGGCGGATGGCCGACCGGACCCCGCGTCTCATCGTCGGGACGCACGCACTCGTTCAAGAGGACACGCGGTTTGGACGCCTCGGACTCGCCATCGTCGATGAGCAGCACCGCTTCGGCGTGGAGCATCGGCTGGCGCTCGGGGCGAAAGGAGTCGGTGGCGCGCCGGACGTGCTTCTTCTGAGCGCCACGCCGATTCCCCGTTCCCTCGCGCTGACCGCATACGGGGACCTCGACGTCAGCGAGCTGGACGAGCGGCCGCCGGGGCGGCAGCCCGTGACGACGGTGCGGCGGCCGGAATCCGCGCGGGCGCGCGTCCTCGCCTTCGTGCGCGAGCAACTGGTGCGGGGGCACCAGGCCTACATCGTGTATCCCGTGATCGAGGATTCCGAGAAGATCGATCTCAAGTCGGCGACCGCGGCGTTCGAGGCGGTGACGGCGCCCGGGGGCGCGTTGGCCGACCGGCGCGTCGCGCTGCTGCATGGCCGGCTTCCGTCCGACGAGCGCGATACGATCATGCGCGCCTTTCGCGACGGAGCGCTCGACGTTCTCGTCGCGACGACGGTGATCGAGGTCGGGATCGATGTGCCGAACGCGACCGTCATGCTGATCGAGCACCCGGAGCGGTTTGGCCTGTCCCAGCTGCACCAGCTGCGCGGACGCGTGGGCCGCGGCGCGGAGACGGCGTTCTGCATCCTGCTCGGGGACGTGAGCCCGGATGCCGCGGAGCGCCTCCGCATCTTCGTCGAGACCGATGATGGATTCGCGATCGCCCGGGCCGATCTGAGGCTCCGCGGGATGGGCGATCTCTTCGGCCACGCGCAGAGCGGCGCGCCCACGTTTCGCATCGCCGACCCGATCCGTGATGAGGCGCTGAACGAGCGCGCGCGCGTGGCCGCGGATGCTATCCTGGCGACCGATCCCGAGCTGGTGTCTGCGCCGCACCGCGCCCTCCGCCGCGCCCTCGCCGCGCGATTCGCGCGCGCCCTCGAGCTGTTCCGGGTCGGCTAGGGGCGAGGCCTACAGCGGCGGCACCACCGGGGGGAGCCGGATCGAGAACACCGTCCCCTCACCCGGCGTGCTGTCCACCGAGATCGTGCCGCGGTGCGCTTCGACGATCGACTTCGCGATCGCGAGGCCCAGCCCCATTCCCTTGCCCACCGTCCCGACCGTCCCGGTCTGATTGCGCGCCTGGTAGAACTTGTCGAAGACGTGGCCCAGCTGCTCCGGGAGGATCCCGCTGCCCGTGTCGCGCACGTAGAGCCGGACCTCCACCTCATCGGCGTGCGCCGCCAGCTCCACGCGACCGCCGGAAGGCGTGAACCGAAAGGCGTTCGACAGGATGTTCCCGAGCACCTCGTTGATCCCGTCGCGATCCCACCGCACCTCGACCGGCAAGCGTTCATCGCGCAATACCGTGAAGTGCACGCCGCGCTGCACCGCGAGGACCTGCACCGATTCCTCGAGCTCGTCCAGAAACGGCCCGAGGGCGAAGCGGTGGAGATCGAGCTGTCCTCCCCCCGCCTCGAACCGGCTCACGTCCAGCAGCTGCTTGCTGAGGCGTCCGACGGCCTGGCATTGCTGCTGCAGCGTGCGGCAGACCTCGAGCTGCCGGTCCGAGAGCGGCCCGTATACCCCTTCCTGCAGGAGCTGGAGATAGCCGAGCATGACGTTGATCGGCGTCTTGAGCTCGTGCGACGCGATCGAGACGAACTCCGCCTTGAGCTTGTCGAGCTCCGCCAGCCGATCGGCCATGGTCGCGAAGCTGGCGGCGAGCCGCCCGAACTCGTCGCGGCGCTGGGGCGCCACCGCGAGCCGGTGACCGAATTCGCCGCCCGCGACCGCGCGCATTCCCGCTTCGAGATCGCGCATCGGCCGGCTGACCGACCGGGTCAGCCATACGGCGATCGCCGCCGCCAGAAGGAACGCCCCGATGATCTCGGCGATCGCGTAGCGATCGAGCGACGCGGGCGTCAGCGCGCCGAGTGCGTGCAGGGCGGACACCATCGGCATCACCAGTACCACGGCGATCGCGAGAATGCCCACTGTCAGCCGGGCGCGGAGCGTCATATTCATAAAGATGGAGGCCGCGGGCCGCGCGTGCGTTGACAGCACCAGCGGTGCGGCCTAGGTTGTCGCCGCACTCCGTCACCCTGTCCCCCGACCCCGTCACGATGACCGCTGCCGCGACAGAAACCGCCCCGGTGGTGCGGATCCACGAGCTCCGCTCGCACGCCGACGCCCCGGTGCGGGTCCGCGGCTGGGTCACGCACGTCCGGTCCTCCGGCAAAATCGCGTTCGTCGTGGCCCGGGATGGGACAGGCACGGTGCAATCCGTCCTCGTGCGCAGCGCGGTACCGGCCGCTGCGTGGGAGGCGTTCGCGACGCTGACCCAGGAGACGGCGATCGTCCTCTCCGGTGTGGTGCGCGCCGATGCGCGCGCACCGGGCGGCTTCGAGCTCTCGCTCACCGATCTCGCCGTCCTCGGAGCGAGCCCGGTCGACTATCCCGTCCAGCCGAAGACCCATGGCGTGGATTTTCTCATGGACCATCGGCATCTGTGGCTTCGCAGCCCCCGCCAGGCGGCGGCGATGCGCGTCCGGAGCGAGATCGAGCAGGCGGTGCACGATTTCTTCTATGCGCGCGCCTTCGTGCGGGTGGACACGCCGATCCTGACGGCTGCGATCGGGGAGCGGAGCGGGCTCTTCTCGACGGAATATTTCGATGAGGGGAGCGCGTACCTGGCGCAGACGGGACAGCTCTATGGCGAAGCCGCGGCCGCGGCGCTGGGCCGCATCTACACCTTCGGTCCCACCTTTCGCGCCGAGAAATCGAAAACGCGGCGGCACCTGACCGAGTTCTGGATGATCGAGCCGGAGGTCGCCTTCAACGACTCGGCGGACAACATGCGCCTGCAGGAGGAGCTCGTCTCGTACCTCGTCGAGCGCTGCCTCGAGCGGGAGCGCGCTTCGCTGATGGAGCTCGAGCGGGATGTCGCGCGCCTGGAGTGCGTCGCTCCTCCGTTTCCGCGGGTCAGCTACACGGACGCGGTCGCGACGCTTCAGGCCAAGGGCAGCGCGGTGCAGTGGGGGGACGATCTCGGCGCCGAGGACGAGTCGTTACTCATGGAGGGCTACGACCGCCCGGTGTTCGTGTACAACTACCCGAAAGCGGCGAAGGCCTTTTACATGAAGGCGAACCCGGACGATCCGCGCACCGTGCTGTGCAACGATTGTCTGGCGCCGGAAGGGTACGGGGAGATCATCGGAGGCTCGCAGCGCGAGGATGACTACGACACGCTGCTCGCGCGCATTCGCGATGAAGGCTTGCCGCTGGACGCCTATGGCTGGTACCTCGACCTCCGGCGCTACGGCACCTTCGTCCATTCGGGGTTCGGGCTCGGACTCGAGCGAACGGTGGCCTACATCTGCGGCTTGCCGCACGTGCGCGAGACGATCGCCTTCCCTCGACTGATGAACCGGCTCAGACCGTAGCGCCGCTCCGCTTCACCTCGTCCCACAACCCGTCGAGCACATCGAGGGGCGCGTCCTGCATGACGATGCCGCGCTCCCGCGCCAGTGCTTCGACGCCGCGGAATCGCGTCACGAACGTGCGCGTCGACCGGTCGAGCGCGACGGCCGCGTGGGCGCCGAGCTTGCGACACAGGTTGACGCACGCGAACAGCAGATCGCCCAGCTCGTCCTGGACGCGCGCCGGGTCGGCCGATCCCGCGGCGACCTCCGCGCGCACCTCCTCCAGCTCTTCGGCGACTTTCGCGAACGCCCCGGCGGCATCGGGCCAATCGAAGCCGACGCCCGCGGCGCGCTCCTGCAGGCGGTGCGCGCGATGCAATGCCGGCAGGGTGACGGGAAGGCCGTCCGTCACCGAGGTTCGGCGCTTCGCCTTCATGCGCTCCCATGGCTCCTGGTCGCCCGTGCCATACAGGTGCGGATGCCGCGCCCGCATCTTCGTGACCAGGCCGCTGGCGACATCGAGCAGGGTGAATGCGCCTCGCTCTTCCGCGACCACCGAGTGAAAAAGAATTTGGAGCAGAAGGTCGCCGAGCTCTTCGCGGAGCAGGCGATCGTCACCCGCCCGCAGCGCCTCGTCCACTTCGAGCGCTTCCTCGACCAGGTAGGGGCGCAACGACTCGTGGGTCTGCGCCGCGTCCCACGCGCATCGGCGGCGCAGGTCGCGCATCAGCGCGAGCGTATCGGCGAGCGTCGTCTCGTGTTGCATTGGCTCCTCGGAGGGGCGTATACTACGCGCCCCGTGAATGGCCCGTCAATTCCGGCTTGACGCCATGCGCGCCTGGATCGAGGTGGACTTGGGCGCTCTCGTGCGCAATGGCGCGCGCCTCGTGGCACGGGCCGGCGTGCCCCTGCTTCCTATGGTCAAGGCCGACGCGTACGGGTTGGGGGCCGTCCCGGTGGCGCGCGCACTCGAGGCGCTGGATCCGTGGGGATTCGGAGTCGCGACCGCCGACGAGGGCGCCGAGCTTCGGCACGCGGGCATTCGGCGTCCCGTCGTCATCTTCACGCCCTTGCTGCCGGCCGATCTTGCCGCGGCACGCGCGGCGGGACTCACGCCGGCGTTGGGCGATGCCCGGTCGATCGCGGCGTGGGCCGAGGCCGGGGGCGGCCCGTGGCACCTGGCCGTCGACACGGGAATGCATCGGGCCGGCGCAAAATGGAGCGACGTCGGCGCCCTGCGGGATGCGGTGACGCGATGTCCCCCCGAGGGTGTCTTCACGCACTTTCATTCGGCGGAAGACGACGCGGCATCGCTGGTCGAGCAGACGGAGCGTTTCGAGTGGGCGCTGGCGGCGCTCCCTTTCCGGCCCGCGGTGCGCCACGCCGAGAACAGCGCTGCGATCGTGCGCCTGGGCGCCTCGGCGTGGAGCGTCGTCCGCCCGGGGATCTTTCTCTTCGGGGCTGGCGGCGGGGACGGGAGCGACGGGCCCGAGCCGGTGGCGGCACTCCGCGCGCGGGTGATCGATCTGCACGCGGTCGCTCCCGGGGAGGGCGTCAGCTACGGGATGCGCTATCGCGTGGCCGGCGCGCGCCGCGTCGCAACCGTGGCGGCCGGCTATGCCGATGGATATCGGCGCGCATTCAGCAACGTGGGCCGCGCCATCATCAACGGACACCGGGTCGCCGTGACGGGAACCGTCACGATGGACATGACGATGCTCGACGTGACGGATGTGCCATGCGCGATTGGCGATGTGGTGACACTCCTTGGTCCGGCGCCGCGGACGGGCGGAACGGGGCGGGCGGAGGGCGCGGAGGGGATCGATCTCACGACCGCGGCGCGCGAGGCGGAGATCGCCGTCTACGAGGTGCTGACCGGGCTCCACGCGCGACTGCCGCGCGTGTACGTCGGCGCGCGCGACGAGTAGATTCCCGCCCGTGATGGAGATACGTATGCGGCGAGGAGCCATCATCGCCCTGGCCCTGGCGCTGAGCGCGGTGTCGGCGTGCCGGGAGGATTTGAGGGGTGGAGCCGCCTGTCCGACCCTGTGCCCGGGAGCAAACGTCGTCGTGCGCGACACCGTGTTCGATGGCGCGGCCGTCCTGCGCCTCGACACGACGATCGCGGGCTATTCCCCTTTCTCCGCGGCGACCGAGTTCCTCATCGCCACGGGCACGAATACCACGCCGCAGAACACGCTGGACGTGCGGGGGATCATCCGGTTCGACTCCGTCACCGCTCAATGGGACAGCGCCGGCAAGCTCGTGCCATCGACGCGCGCCGAGAGCGCCTACGTGCGATTCTGGTTCGACACGCTGGTGACCAAGTCGCCCGTGAATGGCCCGATCACCGTGTCCGCGTACGACGTCGACTCGACCGGCATCGATACCACGACCGCGGTGCTTGCGACGCTCTACCGCCCGGATCGATTCCTTGGGTCGGCGACCTTCACCCCCGGCCTCCGCGCTGCGCCGACCGGGCCGCAGGTCGACTCGCTCAGCATTTATCTGGATTCCTCGAAGATCAACCCGCACCTGACGGGCGACCGCCTGGTTCGGGTCGGCCTGCAGATCACGAGCCCGGGCCCCGCCTGGTTCAACATCATCCGGCTGACGGCGTTGGGAACGGACGTCCCGTCCTTCTCGTACCGGCCCACGACCGACACCGCGGTCGCGGCGCTCGTCAACGCGCCCAATTCGGTGACGCCCGTGGGTGACACGACGCTGCTCGCGCAGCTCGCGGAATACTCCGTGGTGGTGGTCGGGACCGGAAGTCCGCCGGCAGGCCTCCTGACGGTGGGCGGACTGCCGGCCTCGCGAACCTACTTCCAGTTCAACCTGCCGTCGCGCATCGTCGACTCCACCACGATTATCCGGGCGACCATCACGCTGACGCATCTGGCGTCACCGTTATTCGCGCCGGCGGATACGATGTTCATGTTTCCCGAGGGGATCCTGTCGACCGGTGTGGTCACGGATCCGGGGAAGAACGCGCTGTTCGTGGCGCCCAGTACTCTGATCGGCATCGATTCGGCGCGCGTCTTCCCGGGCGTGGCCGACACGGTGAACGTGGAATTCGTGAATGCAGTCCGCCGCTGGGCCGGCCGCGGCGCGGATACGGTGCAGCGCGTCATCGTGCTGACCGCGAACAACGAGGGCGCGACGCCCTACGTCGCGAGCTTCTATTCCGCCGATGCCGGCGTTCCGGCTTCCCTTCGCCCGCACATCCACATCGCGTATGTGAACCCTGTGAACTACGCGCTACCGTGAGGGCGCGGCATTGGCTCGGCCGCGGCATCGGGCTCGCGGTCGCGCTGACGCCCGTCGCGGCGCGAGCGCAGGGCAATCTGAGTGGCGTCGGGCTCGGGTATCCCGAGGGAGAGCTCAGCACGGCGGCCCTGGGGATGGGGGGTGGGCTGGCGGAATTCGATCCGTTGTCTCCCGTCAATCCCGCCGCGCTGACGGGACTGAGCTCGGTCAGCATCCACGTGCAGTACGATCCGGAGTATCGGACGGTGTCGGTGGGTAGCGTTTCCGAGCACTCGACGACCAGCCGCTTTCCGATCATCGAGGTGACGGCGCCCATCAATTCCCGGATCACGGTCGCCCTCTCCGCCGCATCGTTCCTCGATCGCACCTGGAGCACGAGCACGACGGCGCCCGTCCAGGTCGGGGACACGACGCTGCAATCGACGGCGACGTTCCGCAGCGACGGCGGCATCACGGATGTCCGGCTCGCGGCCGGATGGCAACCGACATCGTGGCTGCGCGTCGGACTCGGGCTGCACGAGCTCACGGGCGAGGATCGCGTCACGTTGACACGAACCTTTGCCGACACGAGCGTCGTGAAGGCATCCGCGTTCAATCAGTTCACGGTGTACGGATTCACCGGCTTTGCGGGCTCCCTCGGGGTCGAGCTGCAGCCCGTTCCGGCATTCGGTTTTGCCGCGTCCTACCGTGCCGGCGGAACTTTGCGGGCGCGGCTCGCGGACACGCTCAAGAACAAGGCGAACGTCCCACCGCGCATCGGAGCCGCCCTCCGGTTCAATGGCGTCCCCGGCCTGACGGTCGCGGCGCGCGCCGACTGGGAGGGGTGGTCCCAGGTGGACGGCTTCGGTACGTCCGTGACCGGCCACGACGCCCTCGAGATCGGCGGGGGCGTCGACCTGGCGGGCCCCCGCATGTCGGCGAACCGGCCGCTCTTTCTGCGCGCGGGAGCGCGGGTGCGGGATTTGCCGTTTCTGGCCAACGGATCGGTCGTCCATGAGACGGACTTCTCCGGCGGCCTTGGCGTCCCCGTGGCGGGGCCGCATGGGCTCATCGATGTGGCGGTGCAGCACGCGTCGCGCACGGCGCCCATCGGAGTCGGCGAGACGGCCTGGACGATCAGCGTCGGGTTGACGGTTCGACCGTAGCGGCGCGAGGCGACACGGAGGGGCAACGCGCGTGATTCCACATTCGGTGGCAACGCCGGCCCGCGGTACGGCACCGCAGCCCGACGACGGGGCGCTGATTCTCATTGCCGACGACATCCCGGCCAACGTCGAGCTGCTGTTCGATCAGCTGCGCAGCCTCGGCTACCGGACGGTGACCGCGCACGACGGCCCCTCGGCGCTGGCGGCGTGCTTCGCGCACCGGCCGCAGCTCTGCATCCTCGATGTCGCGATGCCTGCCGGCGATCTCGGATGCGGGGATCACTCGACGGGCTATGAGGTCTGCCGGCGGATCAAGAAGGATCCGCGCACGGCGCGGATCCCGGTCGTGTTCGTGACCGCGCTCACCGAGTCCACCGACCGGCTGCATGCCATCGAGGCCGGAGGCGACGACTATCTGACGAAGCCGTACAACCGGCTCGTGCTCGGTGCCCGGATCACGAGTCTCCTCAAGCTCAAGGCGGCGACGGATGCGCTGGAAGACAGCTATCGCAAGCTGCGCGAGCTGCAGAAGGTGCGCGATGACCTGTTGAAGATGATCGTGCACGACCTCAAGACTCCGCTGACCGGCATCCTGGCGACGCTCGAGATGCTGCTCGACGGCGATTACGGCGCGGTGGGCGATCCCCAACGCCAGGTGCTGACCGACGCCGAAGGGAAGGCCGACGATCTGCTGCAGCTGATCGAGGACCTGCTCGAGGTCGCGCGCCTCGAGGAGGCGGCGCTTCCGATCGTGCGCGAGCCGATCTCCCCGGCGGCGTTCCTGGAGGAAATCGCCCACGAGTGGAGCGTCCGCCTCCAGCAGGAGCGGGCGACGGTGATCGTCGAGGTGAGCGACGATGCGCCGGTATTCCGCGCCGACAAGGGTCTGCTGCGTCGCGTGCTCGGGAATCTCGTCCAGAACGCGCTCACGCATTCGTCGCATGCGATCACGCTGCGCTTGGGGGCCCGGCGCGACGGACGGGGTATCCTGCTGACGGTCGCCGATACGGGACCGGGTATTCCCCGCGAATATCACGATATCATCTTCGGCAAGTTCCAGCAGATGCGGACTGCCGCGGCCCCGCGCGTCCGGAGCTCCGGCCTGGGCTTGACGTTCTGCCGGCTCGTCGTCGAGCAGCATGGGGGGCGCATCTGGGTGCGAAGCGCGGAGGGGGAGGGGAGCTCGTTCCATATTCTGCTCCCGATCGAGGAGGGGTCCGCGGTCCCGTTCGAGTCCCGCCTGACGCCGACATCGTCCGGAGCATGGGCCATTAGATTGGACCCATGACGACGTCCGACCGTCCGACCGTCTACGTCGAGACGTATGGTTGCCAGATGAACGCGAGCGACGCCGAGCTGATGCTCGGACGCCTCGCCGAGTGCGGATACGTCGCCGTCGGGCGTCCCGAGCGGGCCGATGTGATTCTCGTGAATACGTGTGCCATCCGCGACCGGGCCGAGCAGCGCGTCCTCGGCCGGCTCGGCGAGCTCAAGCGGCATATGGGGCGGGACGCCATCCTGGGGGTCACGGGATGCATGGGGCAGCGACTGGGACCGGCGCTCCTCGCGCGCGCGGCGCACGTCAGCCTCGTCGTCGGCCCCGACGGATATCGCTCGCTCCCCGAGCTGATCGATCGCGCACGGAGCGGCGCCCGCGCGACAGCGACCACGTTCGACCCGGACGAGCACTATCGCGGCATCGTTCCGCGGCGTGCCGACGGAGTGCGCGCGTGGATCACGGTCCAGCGCGGATGCGACTATCACTGTACCTACTGCATCGTCCCGACGACCCGGGGCACCGAGCGGAGCCGCCCCTTCGCCGACGTGATCGCGGAGGCTCGCGCCGTCGCGGAGCAGGGGACGACCGAAATCATCCTGCTCGGGCAGACGGTGAATTCCTACGCGGCCGATGGGTACGATTTCGCGGACCTGTTGCGCGCCGTGGGCGCCGTGCCCGGCATCCGGCGCGTCCGCTTCACGAGCCCGCACCCGAACGATTTCAGCGAGCGGGTGATCGCGGCCATGGCGGAGACGCCCGCGGTCTGCGAGCACGTGCATCTGCCCATGCAATCCGGATCGACGCGCACGTTGCGGCGCATGCGGCGCCGCTATACCCGGGACGGCTATCTGGCCTGCGCGGACCGGCTCCGGCGCGCGATTCCCGGTCTCGCGCTCACGACCGACATCATCGTCGGATTCCCGGGCGAGACCGACGAGGACTTCGCGGAGACGCTGGACGCCGTCGAGCAGATCGGATTCGACGACGCGTATACGTTCAAGTTTTCTCCGCGCGACGGGACGCCGGCGACACGCTTCCCCGCGTCCGACACGATTCCGGAGCCGGTCGTGAGCGATCGGCTGGAGCGCTTGATCGCGACCGTGCGGAGGGGATCGCGTGAACGGCACCTGCGGCTCCTCGGCAGCCGTCACGAGGTCCTCGTCGAGCGCCGCGCGCGACGCGGCGGCGCGGTGATGGCCCGCACGCGCGACTTCAAGACGGTGCTCCTCGACGGCGATGCCAGCATGCTCGGCCGCTACCACACCGTCGCGTTGACGGGCACGACCGGGTCGACGTTCACCGGGGTCATCGTCGCGCCGCACGGCCTCGCGGGGACGCGGACCCTCCCGTTGGCACCCGCCGCCGCGGCGGGCTGACCTCACGCCGGCGCGCTCCGCCACCGGGAAGGAGTCCCTCGTGCGTCACAGCGACACATCGGTCGTCACGATCGAGCGCTACATCATCGAGCAGGAACAGCACTACCCGCAGGCGACGGGGGATCTGTCGGCGATCCTGTACGACCTCGCCCTCGCCGCGAAGATGATCACGAACAGGGTCCGCAGCGCCGGATTGGCCGACGTCCTCGGCGAGACGACGGGGATCAACGTGCACGGCGAGACGCAGCAGAAGCTCGACGTCCTCGCCCACAACATCATCATCAAGGCGATGGATCACACCGGACGCCTGTGCGCGATGGCGTCGGAGGAATCGCCGGACCTGATCCCCATCCCGGATGGATTTCGCACCGGGAAGTACGCGCTTCTGTTCGACCCCCTCGACGGATCGTCGAACATCGACGTCAACGTTCCGGTGGGCACGATCTTCTCGGTGCTGCGCAAAGTCAGTGCGGGAACGCACGGGACGATGGCCGACATGCTGCAGCCGGGGCGGCGCCAGGTGGCCGCCGGATACGTGATCTACGGGTCGAGCACGATGCTCGTCTACACGACGGGGCAGGGGGTACACGGATTCACCCTCGACCCGACCCTCGGCGAATTCCTCCTCTCGCATCCCGACATCCGGACCCCGCTGTGCGGCCGCTACCTCTCCGTCAACGACTCGTACGCGACGGGGTGGGAGGAGCCGGTGCGCGCGCTGATGCGGCATTATCGCGGACTCGAGGGAGGGCATCCCGCGCTCAGCGTCCGGTATGTCGGGTCCCTCGTCGCCGACTTTCATCGCAACCTGCTCGGCGGGGGGATCTTCGCCTATGCGGGCAATCACGATCACCCCGCCGGGAAGCTGCGCCTGCTGTACGAGGTGAATCCGCTGGCTTTCATCGTCGAGCAGGCGGGCGGATCCGCCACCGATGGCGTGCAGGATGTCCTGGACATCGTGCCCCACGCCCTGCATCAACGGACACCGCTTTTCATTGGGAGCGCCGACGATGTCGCGCTGGCGCGCCGGCTGCTCGGCGGCCCGCTCGCGGGCGCCGGTGCGTGAGCGACTCCATCCAGCCGCCGGCCGAGGGCCGGTACTCCCCCTCCGGGGTTCCGATCGCGCCGGTGTACCGCCCGGCCGACGCGGAGCTCCCCTACGCCGACGCGCTCGGAGATCCGGGGACCTTTCCCTTCACGCGCGGCATCCAGCCCACGATGTATCGCGGGCGCCTGTGGACGATGCGGCAGTACGCGGGCTTCGGGACCGCCTCCGAGACGAATGCGCGGTTTCATCTTCTCCTCGACGCGGGACAGACGGGATTGTCCGTCGCGTTCGACCTGCCGACGCAGATGGGGTTCGATTCCGACTCGCCCCGCTCCGCCGGAGAGGTAGGGCGCGTCGGCGTGGCGATCGATACGGTCGAGGACATGCACGCGCTTCTCGCCGAGATCCCGCTCGAGCGGGTCTCGACCTCCATGACCATCAACGCAACGGCCGCGATTCTGCTCGCGATGTACCTGGTGGTCGCCGACGAGCGCGGGGTGGCCTGGACCCGCGTCAGCGGGACGGTGCAAAACGACATCCTCAAGGAGTACGTCGCGCGGGGCACGTATCTGTACCCCCCCGAGGCCAGCCTCGGGCTCGTCGCCGACGTGATCCGATTCTGCGCCGAGTCCGTGCCGGGCTGGAATCCCATCTCGATCTCAGGCTATCACATGCGGGAGGCGGGGGCGACCGCCGTGCAGGAGCTCGCATTCACGTTCGCGAACGCGATCGCCTACATCGATCGGGCGATCGCCGCGGGCGTCAGCGTCGAGCGGTGCGCGCCGCGCCTGTCCTTTTTCTTCGCGGCGCACAGCGATCTGTTCGAGGAGGCGGCCAAGTTCCGTGCCGCCCGGCGCATGTACGCGCGGCTCATGCGCGACCGGTTCGGCGCGAGCGATGCGAGCTGCCGCCTGCGTTTTCATACTCAGACGGGCGGAGTCACCCTCACGGCCCAGCAGCCCCTGACCAACGTGGTGCGGGTCGCCGTGCAATCGCTCGCCGCCACGCTCGGCGGCACGCAGTCGCTGCACACCAACGGCTACGATGAGGCGCTCGCCCTCCCCACCGCTGACGCCGCGACGCTCGCCCTGCGCACGCAGCAGGTGATCGCCTACGAGTCCGGTATCACCGCCACGGCCGACCCGCTCGCGGGCAGTTACTACGTCGAGTCGCTGACGACGGCGCTGGAGACGAGGGCGCAGGCGCTCCTCGCCGAGATCGAGGGGCTGGGCGGCTCGGTCGCGGCGATCGGCTCCGGATATCTGCAGGACGCGATCGCCCGGAGCGCATACGAGCACCAACTGCGGGTCGAGCGGGGCGAGACCGCGATCGTGGGCGTCAACGTCTTCACCGACGATGCGCCGGTCCCGATCGTGCCCGCTCCCGACTTCTCCGCGCTCGAGCGCGAGCAGGTCGCGCGGCTCGGCGCGGTGCGCGCTCGCCGCAACGAGGCTCAGGTCCGGGCTGCACTCGCCGCGCTCCGCTCCGAGGCCGGGCGCGCGCCCGAGCAGGCGGGGGCGGCGCCCCGCGTGATGCCCATGATTCTCGACGCGGTTCGGGCCCGTGCCACGGTGGGTGAGATCTCGGCGGCGATGGCGGATGTGTGGGGCACGCACCGCACGAAATCGTAGGGCGCTCAGCGTAGGGCGACAGCCGGTTTGTCGGGGGTGGCGGCCCCGCACGGGCGCCGGTAGCTTGCGCACTCACCCGTTTTCGACTGCAACGAGGCCATGCCGACGTACGAATACCGGTGCCCGAACGGGCATCAGTTCGAGGAGTTCGTTCGCAAGATCAGCGACGCCCAGGCGACGTTTGCCTGCCCGACATGCGGGGCGATCGCGACGCGCGTCATGTCCGCCGGCGCCGGCCTCGTCTTCAAGGGATCGGGTTTCTACATCACCGATTACGGCAAGGACGGGAAAAAGGATCAGAAGAAGGATCCGCAAAAGCCGGCGCCCGAATCGAAGTCATCGGAGCCCGCGTCGGGCGGGTCGGGTGGATCGGGTGGCGAGGCGGCAAGCGGGAGCTCGGCCTCCACCCCGCCGGCCGCGCCGCCGCCGTCGAAACCGGCATCGAAACCGGCGGGTGGATCATCGGGCCGGTCCGGCGCCGGGTCCGGCCCGGCGGAATGACATCGGCGGACACGCTCCGAGCGGAATTGCTACGCGCGTCGGGATCGCTCGGCGCCCCACCAGAAATTCAGCCGCAGGTCGAACATCCCCGGGATCCGGCCTTCGGTGAGTGGACGACGAATCTCGCGCTCATCCTGGCCAAGCCCCTCGGACAGTCGCCGCGCGCCGTCGCCGCGGCGTTGGTCGAGCGGATGGATCTCCGGGCGGCCGGGGTGCGATCGGCGGATATCGCCGGGCCGGGATTCATCAACTTCCATCTCGAACCGAGCGCGCTCACCGGTGGCCTCGCGACGATTCTGCAGGCCAATGCGGCGTTCGGGTCGTCCGCGGCCGGAGTTGGCGCCCCCGTCGTCATCGAGTTCGTGTCGGCCAATCCCACCGGTCCTTTGCACGTGGGACATGGACGCCAGGCGGCGCTGGGCGATGCCATTGCCGCGCTGCTGGAGCGCACCGGGTGGCAGGTGTCGCGGGAATTCTATTACAACGACGCCGGCGTCCAGATCGGGAATCTGGGGACGAGCGTGCACGCGCGCATCGCCGAAGCACGTGGTCGCGTCGCGGCGATCCCGGAGGGGGGATACCACGGCGCATACGTGAAGGAGATCGCGGACGCATATGTGGCCGCGCATCCCGAGGATCCGGACGGCGCGGATGCGGATGCCGTCCGCGCCTTCGCGGTGCGCGCGCTCCGGCATGAGCAGGACGGCGATCTGCAGGCGTTCGGTGTGCGCTTCGACACGTACTACCTCGAATCATCCCTGTACGCCGATGGCAGCGTCGCCGACACCGTGGCGGCCCTCGAGAAGGCGGGGCACACCTACGAGTTGGACGGCGCACTCTGGCTGCGCACGACGGACTTCGGCGATGACAAGGACCGGGTCATGCGCAAGCGCGACGGCACGTACACGTATTTCGTGCCCGATGTCGCCTATCACGTCACGAAGTGGCGCCGGGGATTCCACCGTGCGATCAACGTGCAGGGTGCCGACCATCACGGCACCGTGCGGCGCGTTCGCGCCGGTCTGCAGGCCCTCGAGGTCGGGATTCCCGCGGGTTACCCGGAATACGCTCTGCACCAGATGGTGACGGTCATGCGCGGAGGAGCCGAGGTCAAGCTTTCCAAGCGCGCCGGCAGCTACGTCACGGTGCGCGACCTCATCGATGAGGTCGGGCGCGACGCGGTCCGGTATTTCTTCCTCATGCGTCGTGGCGAATCGCAGCTCGCCTTCGACGTCGACCTGGCGCGCAGCCAGTCCGAGGCGAATCCGGTGTACTACGTCCAGATGGCCCACGCCCGGATGTGCGGCATCTTTCGGGTCGGGGGGATCGACCCGGAGACGCTCGCGGCCGACGGCGCGGGCTACGATGCCCTGGTGGAGCCGGAAGAGGTGGATCTCATGCGGCGGCTGCTCGACTTCCCCGCGCTCGTCGCGGGGGCGGCCGAGGCGCTCGAGCCGCACCGCGTCACGACGTACCTGCACGAGGTGGCGGAGATGGCGCATCGGTGGTACCACAAGCACCACGTGCTGGGGAACGCGGCGGCGGTGACGCGTGCGCGGCTCGCACTCGCGCGCGCGACGCAGATCGTGCTGCGCAATGGTCTCGCGACACTTGGGATCACGGCGCCGGAGCGGATGTGACGGTCCTGGTCGTGGGGTCCGTCGCCCTCGATTCGGTCGAGACGCCCTTCGGGGCCGCGGACGGCGTGATCGGGGGCTCCGCGACGTTCTTCGCGTCCGCCGCATCTCCGTTCACCCCCGTGCGGCTGGTCGGCATCGTGGGCGAGGACTATCCCGTCGAGAAATTGGAGCCGCTCGCCGCCCGCGGTGTGGATCTGTCAGGTCTCGAGCGGGCACCGGGCGCATCCTTCCGATGGGCGGGACGATATTCCCACGACCTCAACACGGCGGAGACGCTCGATACCCAGCTTGGGGTCTTTGCCCAGTTTCATCCCAAAATCCCCGAGTCTTTCCGGCGGACGCCGTTCGTTTTCCTGGCCAACATCGATCCGCGCGTCCAGCTCGACGTGCTGGACCAGATGGAGTCGCCGCGCCTCGTGGCCTGCGACACGATGAATTTCTGGATCGCGAGCCGCCGGGCCGAGCTCCTGACGCTCCTCGGGCGCGTCGACCTCGTGACGCTGAACGACGGGGAGGCGCGGCAGCTCAGCGAGCGGGTCAACCTCGTGCACGCCGCGCGCTGGATTCTGGATCGCGGCCCGCGCCACGTCGTGATCAAAAAAGGGGAGCACGGCGCATTTCTGTTCACCCGCCGCGCGGAGTCCGGCGCGGACGTCGCGATCTTCTTCGCGCCGGCCTACCCGCTCGAGGAGATATTCGATCCCACCGGGGCCGGGGATTCCTTTGCGGGCGGATTCATGGGACACCTGGCGGCGACGGGGGATTTGAGCCCCGCCAACCTCCGGCGCGCCGTCGTCATCGGCTCGGCCATGGGGTCGTTCGCCGTCGAGCGCTTCTCCAACGAGCGGCTGCTCGAGATCACGCCCGCGGACATCGCCCGACGCGTGGCCGAGTTTCGCTCGCTCGTCGCGTTGGAGGATGCCGCGCCGGACGGCTCCGGGTCGTGAGGGACGAGAGCGGGACGCCGCTCGACTACCGGCGCGCCGGCGTCGACATCGCTGCGGCGGACGAGGCCAAGCGGCGCATTCGGGGCCTCGTCGAATCGACCGTCACGCCGGGTGTCCGCGGGGCATTCGGCGGATTTGGGGGGATGTTTCGCATCCCCGATGCGATCGGCGGCGGAGAGCGGCTGCTCGTCGCGAGCGCCGACGGGGTCGGCACCAAGATCAGGATCGCGATCGACGCGCACCGGCACGACACGATCGGGCATGATCTCGTCAATCACTGCGCCAACGACATCCTCGTGCAGGGTGCGGCGCCGTTGTTCTTCCTCGATTACGTCGCGTTCGGCCGCCTCGATCCTGCGGTTGCGGCGTCCATCGTGGCGGGCGTCGCCGCGGGGTGCCGCGAGAACGGGTGCGCTCTGATCGGTGGGGAGACCGCGGAGATGCCGGGCGTCTACGCTCCGACGGACTACGACCTCGCGGGGTTCATCGTCGGCATCGTCGACGCGGCGGCGACCTTGGGCGCCGATCGCGTGCGCGACGGGGATGCGATCGTGGGGCTCGCGAGCAATGGATTTCATACCAACGGCTATTCGCTGATCCGGCGCATCCTGTCTGACCGGCTGCATCTGGGGGTGCAGGATCGTTTTCCGGGAACGGATGCGACGGTCGCCGACGTCTTGCTGCGGGTTCACCGCTCGTACGGTGCCGCGCTACGGCCGGTGCTCGCCGAGACGCACGCGCTCGCCCACATCACGGGCGGTGGTCTCGCCGGAAATGTGGAGCGGGTGTTGCCATCGGGGCTCGACGCGGTCATTCGGCTCGATAGCTGGGTCGTGCCGCACGAGTTCGCTGCACTGGGAGCCGGGGGGGACGTGTCGCCGGCCGAAATGTTTCGCGCGTTCAACATGGGCGTCGGAATGGTAGCGATCGCGGCCCCGCCGTCGGTCGACCGGATCATCGACAGCGCCCGTGCCGCGGGAACCGGGGCGTGGGTGTTGGGTGAGGTCGTTCGCGGGGGCGGGCACGCGATTCTGCGCTAATGCGGCATTTCGTCCCTAGCACAGGAGTTGGCGTCCATGTCCCGCCCGTTGTACCGCGCCCTGCTCGTCGCCGTCGGCGGCGCCTGCACCATGTTGTCGGCCCGTGCCCACGCTCAGACGCTCTCTCCGAGCTGCGCGGCCGACCCCATCCAGTTTCAGGATGCCTGCCAGAAAACGACCGATGTCTTCGACTACCTGAGCCCGCAGCTCGGGACGGCCATGACGGGGGGGAATGCGACCCCGGGGCAGGTGGGGACGGTTGGCGGTCTCGGGCACTTCTGGCTCGGGCTACGCGGAACCGGTGTGTCGGGCACGGTGCCTGACTTCAATAAGATCACCGTGCATCCGACCGGGCCGACGCCGGACTCCCTGCCGACGAAATCGGTTCCCGTTCCGATGGCCGGCGCGGATCTCGCGATCGGAATCTTCGGGGGACTCCCGCTCGGGCTGACGAAGGTGGGGGGGCTCGATCTCCTGCTCAACGCGTTCTACGTGCCGACGATCACGACCGACAAGGTGGATGTGCGTCCGAACCACTCGCTGAAGATCGGCTATGGCGGACGGCTGGGAATTCTCAAGGAGAGCGGGCTCATCCCGGGGGTCGCCTTCACCTACGTCGTGCGCGACTTGCCGACGACGACGATCACCGCGACCGACGCCAGCGGCGATTCGTTGCGCCTGGAGAACCTGGCGCTCAATACGACGTCGTGGCGCGTGACCGTCGGAAAGACGCTCGCCATCGTCGGACTCGTGGCCGGCGTTGGCGAGGACACCTACGACGCGCACACCGATGTCGGCGCGGAGGTGGACGGATTCAGCAGCGGCACGACGCCGCTCGCGACGCCGCACCAGAAGCTGACGCGCACGAACTATTTCGGCGATCTGTCGCTCAACCTCGCCTTCTTCCGCATCGTCGGCGAGTTTGGCGGTGCCTCCGGCGGATCCATCACGACCTACAATACCTTCGTCGGCAAGGCGCCGTCGGCGGCGCGCGTGTACGGCTCGCTCGGGATGGGTATTAAGATTTAGTGTGACCCACTCGGACGGCGCATACATG
>PLLD01000229.1 GCA_003141205.1 Gemmatimonadota bacterium | reverse complement strand
TTGACGGAGCGCATGGCCTCCAATCCGCCCGCCGCCTCGGGTCTCATCCCATTGGTCATCGGCGTCACGGGCCATCGCGACCTGCGCGACGAGGACCGTCCGGCGTTGACGGATTCGCTGCGCCGTCTCTTCCGCCGGCTCACGACGCCGCATGACCCCCATCTAGCGCGCCGGCATCGCCGCGCGGGCCACGCACATGGGGCGCACGTCCTGCGGTCGCCGACTCCGCTGCTGCTGCTCACGCCTCTCGCCGAGGGGGCGGACCGTCTGGTCGCGCACGTGGCGTTGGAGTTCGGTGCGCGCCTGGTGGTGCCCTTGCCCGTGCCGCGCACCGAATACGAGCAGGACTTCGCGACTCCCGCCTCACGTGATGAGTTCGCGGCGCTCCTCTCCCCCGCGCACACCGTGCGCGTGATCGATCTGCCGCGGGTCCCCGCGGGGCATGGCGAACCCCTCGACGCGGAGACGCACCGCCTCCTGCAGTACACACTCGCCGGCGCCTACGTCGCCCGGCACGCGCAGGTGTTCATCGCGCTCTGGGATGGGGAGCCGCCGGACAAGCCGGGCGGAACGGGGGACATCGTCGCTCTGCGCCGCACGGGGCGCTTCGCGGCGCTGCCGGCCGAGCTTGTGGCGCGCCTGGCTGACGTACCGGATCCATTCGCGCTGCGCGACAACCCGTTGGGGCCACCCGAGACGGGGACCGTCCATCACATCGTGACGCCGCGGCAGAACCGCCCCGTCCCCGCACACGCTTTCGCCGGACGGCGGCTCGCGCCGGCCGAGTACGACCATCCGCACCAGCGGCACCAGTATTTCTCGCATCTCGCGCGCGCGGAATATCACATGGAGGCGTTCAACATCGAGGCGGCGGCGGCGCAGGTGCGGGACGCAGCGCGTGTGGCGGCGAGCGCGGACCAGCTGTATCCGGCGGTTGGGCCTGGCGCCACGGGGACGGGGCTGGTCGCTCCCCTGCCGGACACCCTCGTCCCACTGCGCAACGCGTTCGCGCTCGCGGACACTCTCGCGCTCCGGTACCAGCGCATGACGTACCGGACATTTCAGTGGATGTTCGGGTTGGCGTTCCTCGCGGTGGCACTGTTCGAGGGATATGCCGCGCTGGCCGAGCCGGGAGCGGGACGCACGCCGTGGCTGCTCGCGTACATCGCGCTTCTGGCGATTGCCGACGCGGTGTACCTGGGGGCCCGCCAGCGCGATGTGCAGAACCGGTTTCAGGATTACCGCGCGCTGGCCGAGGGGTTGCGCGTGCAGTTCTACTGGCGATTGAGCGGCCTCGCGCACGCGGCATCGGACTTCTATCTCCGGCAGCAGCGCGATGAGCTCATGTGGATCGCGGGGGCGCTGCGGGCGTGGGGGATGTGGACTCCTCCGTTGCACGGCGCGGCGGCCGATGCGCGTCCGGCGGATCGGTTGTGGATCGAGTCTCAGCGCCGGTACTTCCTCGACGCACGCCCGCGGAGCCTCGCGGGATTGGCGCGCGATCGGAGTATCGGGAGCGGCCTGATTGTCGCGAGCGTCGGGTGCGCGCTGGTGGCGGCGGCCGGCCGGCTCGCGGGGATTACCCCTCGAGCGGCGTGGGTGGGGGTCGTCGCGCTGGTATTCATTGCGGCGATGGCGGTCTTTGCCCACCACCTGAGCCTCAGCATTCACGAAGCCGCCGACGAGCTGGACGAGCCGCCGGCACGCTCGATCATCGGTCCGACGGAGCGATGGCTCCTGGTGGGAGTGGCGATCGGAGTCGCCGCAATCCTCGTCGCGCGGGGGGCGAGCCACCTCGCGGCGGAGCATCCGTCCTGGCAGGTGACGGCGGACTGGCATGCGTGGTTCGTCATGCCGCTCGTGCTGACGGCCTTGGCGGGGACCCTGCTGCACGCGTACGTCGAGAAGCGCGCGTTCCGAGAGCACGCTCGGCGCTACCGACGCATGGGCAACGTGTTCGCGAGTGCGGGCCGACGGCTGGCCGAGCTGCGGGAGCGCGGCGAGCGGCCCGAGGAGTGGCGGGGGCTGATCCTGGAGCTCGGGCGGGAGGCGTTAGCCGAGCACGGCGATTGGGTGCTCCTGCATCGCGAGCGGCCGGTTGAACCCCCGCGTGTAGACCTATAGGATGGAGGACGCATGACCGAGAGCGGCCCGCGCACCCGTATCCTCATCGTCGAGGACGAAGCCGCCGTGCGCGGCGCGGTTCGGACGCTTCTCGTGCGCGCCGGATTTGAGATCGTCGAAGCGCCCGATGGGGCCACGGGTTTGGCACTCGCGCTGGGGACGCCGGCGCCGGATCTGATCCTGCTCGATCTGATCCTTCCGGACATCTACGGTCTCGAGGTTCTCGGGCGCCTGCGGCAGGCGGGACGGGCCACGCCGGTGGTGATCCTGAGCGCGCTGGACACGGTGGTGGATCGTGTGGCCGCGATCGAGGCCGGGGCCGACGATTACGTGGCCAAGCCGTACGATCCGACGGAGCTCACCGCCCGCCTCCGCTCGACGCTGCGACGGGTGGGGGTGACGCGCGGCTTGAGCACGTTGACGCTGGGTGAGCTGACGCTCAACGCGGTCGCCCACGAAGGAGGGCGCGGAACGCGCACCTTCCCGCTCTCGCCGACCGAGTTCAAGCTGCTGGCGTACTTCCTACGGCACCCGCATCGCGTCGTCCCGCTCGGCGAGCTCGGGACCGAGATTTGGGGACACGATGATCCGACCAATCGCCATGCGTACGCGCAGGCGATCGACCGGCTGCGCGACAAGATCGATGCGCCGGCCGAGCCGCCGATGCTACACGACAGCGGAGATGGCGGGTACGTCCTGTCGGAGAGCCCGCCGGACTAGAGAGAGCAGAAAAGGAGAGGGGAGAGACGGGTTGGGGCGGCTCGAGGATCCGGGCCGCCCCGCACGCGTCAGTGGCTTGCTGCGAACGACTGGAATTTCGAACCGGCCGGCCGCATGGACCCGTCGGAGCGATACAGTCCCTGCGAGTTGCCACCGCCGTCCTGCTCGAGGAAGATGGTAGCCAGGGTCACGTAGGTGTATTGCGTGGCGATCATGTTCAGCGCCATCGCCGTATAGTTGGCCTGCGTGGTCTCACCGACCGCGCTGGATTTCCATCCCCACTCGGTGAGCCAGAGCTGTTTTCCGCCCTGTCCCCACGA
>PLLD01000316.1 GCA_003141205.1 Gemmatimonadota bacterium | reverse complement strand
GTGCGCATCGAGTCCGCGCAGGCGCGAGGTGACCCCGGTGCTGCGGGGGTGCGTTGCTGGGCGGGCGCCGGGGCGGCGCCAAGAGCCATTACGAGAGCGGCGGTGCGGACGGAGCGAAGCAGGGGGCGCATACGATGGCCTGTCAGTGGGGTGGGGGAGTGGTGCGCGTGGTGACGACGGTTACGGGGACGCGGACGACATCGACGCGGACGGGCAGGCACATCGCCGCATTGCACACCTGATAGCGTGCGCGGACCTGGATCGTGTCGGCGCCGACGGGCGCGCGCGCGCCGACCCGTATGGGCAGCGAGAAAGCGGCGTCCTGCTCGTAGGTCTCCACGTCGATGTGGAAGTTGGCGTCAAACGACACGCGCGGCACCGGCCCCGTTGCCGGTGCGCGTAAGGCAAACCATTGGGAATCGGCCAGCGTCAGCCGCATCGCCACGGGGCCGCCCCGGCCCTGCGTGAGAGAGTAGATGTGCCAGCCCGGGTCGATCGTGGCGCGCACCCGCGCGTCGACGTGGCCGCCTCGCGCAACCCGGCCCGCGCTCTCCCCGGAGAAGCGAACCGGATTCTGCGCTAGTCCAGACGATGTCGCGCACCCGAGGGCGATCCCGATGCCTGCGGCCAGACGGGGGACCATCAGCCCGCCGTACGCCGCGTCAGGGGGTACGCCATTTGAGCCCGATCGTCGTGACCCGTCCCATCGGCGTAATGAGGTTCACGCGCTCGAATCGGTAGCTGTTGCCGGCATTGTCCACCTGAAGGAAGCCGCTCAACCCGGCGTAGAATTGTTGCGTGACGCCGACGTTGAACTTCGTGTACGCGGGATACGTTATCCAATAGTCTCGCTCGGATCCCGTATACGTGCCTCCGAACAGCGCAGCGAAGAATGCGGAGAAATCCACTTCGCGCCACGTCGCGCGATGGCTCACCGCGCCGGTGAGGGTCGTTCCGCGAACGACGATCTGATCCAGCGGGCTCGGCGATGGCTCGATCGGGACGTCGAACGTGGTCGTCTGATCGGCGGCAATGGCGACGGACCGCGACGTAAATGAAGTGTAGCCGATGCGCCGGACGTGGAGCACGTAGGTCCCGACAGGCACGCGCGTCATGTGGACGGAAGGGGTGTAGGTCTCGCGGCGTGGGCCGCCAGAGTCGTCCGTCCGGTACGTCGTCTCTGGATCCCGTATCTTTTGGGTGTGCACGAGCCCGATATCGCCTATGTCGCGCTGGGATCGAATCTCGGCGACCGCGCCGCCCACCTGGGACGCGCCCGTGTGGCGCTGGCGGCTCTGCGGGCGTCGCGAATCCTTGTCGAATCGGAGATCGAGGAGACCGCGCCGATCGGGCCGGCTGGGCAGGGCCCCTATCTGAACCAGATGGTCGCGCTCGAGACCACGCTCGCTCCCCTGTCGCTGCTCGACGCGCTGCACGACATCGAGCGCGCCGCCGGTCGGGTGCGGGCCGAGCGCTGGGGCCCGCGCACCTTGGATCTCGACATCGTCAGTTTCGGAGGCCGGCCGATGACGGATCCTCGGCTGACGATCCCCCATCCGGAGCTGCCGCGGCGCGATTTCTGGCGCCGCGAGGTCGCGGAGCTCGACGCCCGTCTCGCCGAGCGTGCGTCCGCCGAGCGTGCGTCCGGCGAGGTGGCGCCGCCGTGAGCCAGCGCGTCGCCGAATTCGTCGCGAAGGGACGCCGCGGAGACCGCCTCGCGGTCGTGACGGCGTACGACGCTCTTTTTGCGCGGCTCGTCGTCGAGGCCGGCGTCGATGCGGTCCTGGTGGGCGACTCCGTCGGCAATGTCGTCGCCGGCTACGACACCACGATCCCCGTGACGCTCGGCCAGATGCGCTACCACGCGGCCGCGGTGCGGCGGGGCGCCCCCGATGCCTTCGTGATCGTCGACATGCCCTTCCTGACCTATCGGATGGGACTGGCGCGCGCGCTCCGCAGGTGCGGGCGCATGATTCAGGACACCGGAGCCGACGCGGTCAAGCTGGAAGGGGGCGACGCGGCCGTCACGCGGACGATCGCGGCATTGGGCGATCTCCGCGTACCCGTCATGGGGCACATCGGGCACACACCGCAGGCGCGCCTGGTCCAGGGGTGGGGGCGGGTGCAAGGCCGAACCCCGGCGGAGGCCGATCGCCTCGTTGCCGCGGCGCGGCGACTCGAGGATGCGGGCGCGTTCGCGATCGTGTTGGAGCTGATCCCCCCGGCGGTCGCGGGGCGCATCACCTCCGCCGTCACGATCCCGACCATCGGCATCGGCGCCGGTCCCGCGTGCACGGGGCAGGTTCTCGTGCTGCCGGACCTCCTCGGGCTCAACGACACTTTTCACCCCCGCTTCCTCAAGCGCTACGCCGCCCTGGCCGACACGGTCCGCTCCGCCGTGCGGGCCTACGCGGACGAGGTGCGGCGCGGCGTATACCCGGATGCCGAGCACGGACCCTGATGGAGAGCATTACTGACATCGATGATCTGCGCGCGGCGATTCGCGCGCGCCGCGCGAGGGGCGACTCGATCGGGTTCGTTCCGACGATGGGAGCACTTCACGGGGGGCATATGGGGCTCGCCGCCGTCGCGCGGCAGCGGGTGGCGTGCGTCGTCATGAGCATCTTCGTCAATCCGCTCCAATTCGGCCCCGCGGAGGATTTTGACGCCTATCCACGTCCGCGCGATGCGGACGTGGCCGCGGCGCATGCGGGGGGCGTGGACATCCTGTTTTTCCCGACTGCCGACGCGATGTATCCCGCGGGGCGCGCCGTCGCCATCAGCGCCGGAGACCTCGACTCCCGGTGGGAGGGAGCCGCTCGTCCCGGCCATTTTTCCGGTGTGCTCACCGTGGTCGCGAAGCTCTTTCACCTGGTGGCGCCGGACGTCGCGTTCTTCGGCCAGAAGGACATCCAGCAGGTCACCCTCATCCGCGCGATGGTGCGGGACCTGGATTTTCCGATCGCCCTCGTCATCGTGCCAACTGTCCGCGATGCGGACGGGCTCGCGCTCTCGAGCAGGAACGCGTACCTCAGCCCGGAGGAGCGTCGCGCCGCGGTCGCGGTCCCGCGCGCCCTTCGCGCCATGCTTGCGGCGTGGCGGGCGCGGGGTGTCACCGATGCCGGGATGCTGGAGGCGCTCGGGCGCGAGGTGCTCGGCGCCACACCGGGTGTTGCCATCGAGTATGTGGGCGTCGCCGAGCCGGATCGCCTGGAGCCGGTCAGCGCAGTGGCAAGCGGCAGTGTCGCGATGATCGCCGTGCGCGTCGGTCGTACGCGTCTCATCGATAACGTCATCTTCGATCGCGAGACGAGGGGCCCGTGACGGACGTCGCGCCGCTCCCGCCGGTCGTGTTGCCGCCGTGGGCCGTTGTCACCGAGCGCCGCGCCGCGCACATCGCGCGGGTCGTCACGCTGATCGATGCCTGGGCCCGCGCGATGGCACTCCCGGCCGCGGAGGGTGCGGCATGGCACGATGCCGCGCGGTGGCACGACGCGTTGCGTGACGCGCCCGAGGAGATCCTGCGCTCGCTCGCGGGCATGGACGGGGGACCACCCGAGCTGTTGCACGGTCCCGCGGCCGCCGCCCGGTTGCGGGCGGACGGGGAGTCGCGCAGCGACGTCCTCGATGCGATCCGGTGGCACACGGTGGGTCACATCGGGTGGGCGCGGACGGGGCAGGCGCTCTACATGGCGGACTTCCTCGAGCCCGGTCGCCCATTCGCGCGCGAGCAGCGGGCCTATCTGGCGCGGCAGGTCCCGCACGATTTCGACGGCACCTTTCGCGAGGCCGTGCGCGCGCGCGTCGCGTCGGCGATGAACGAGGGGAAGGCACTCGCCCCCGAGACGGCGGAGCTGTGGAACAGCGTTCGCTGAGGGCATGGGGCGTCGTTCTCGCATCGCTCGCTCTGGCCGTGTTCGCCGGGGCGTGGCTCGTGCGGCGTGGCGCGCGGGCGAGTGCCTCCGTCGCCGCCTCGGAGGGACCCTCCGCTCCGGCGTTTGACGGGGATGCGCGCGTCCATGCGTCCGATACAGCCCGCATCACCGTCGAGGTTCTCAATGCGACGCGTCTGCACGGCCTGGCCCGACGCGCGACCTTCTACCTGCGCGATCGCGGCTTCGATGTGGTGCTGACCGGCACGGCGCCCGACCAGCGGGACAGCACGGTCGTGCTCGACCGGTCGCGGCATCCGGAGTGGGCTCGACTCGCCGCGCGCGCGCTGGGACATGCACGCGTGGACGAGCAGCCCGATTCGTCACGCGATGTGGACCTGACCGTGCTCCTCGGGGCTTCCTGGCGCCCGCCGGCCGAGCCGTTCTACCCGTAACTGGCCGCAGGCCGCGCTGATGTCGAGGCCCCGGCTCTTGCGCAGCGCGGCGGTCACTCCGCGGGCCCGCAGCGTGCGCATGAAGGCGGCCGTCGCCCCGCGCGAGCTGGGCGTGAACCCAAGGGAACCGCCCGGGTGCAATGGGATGAGATTCACGAAGGCGCGGCACTCGCGCGCCAGCCGGGCAAGGTCCACCGCCTGCGCGGGTCCGTCGTTGACGCCGCCGAGCAGCACGTACTCGAACGTCACCCGGCGATCGAACTCCCGGGCCGCGGCGACCACCGCGGCGAGTGGGTACTTCGTATTGATCGGCATCAGCGAATGGCGCAGCGCGTCCGTCGGCGCATGCAGCGACAGGGCGAGCCGGAACTGCTCCGGCCGCGCGGCCAGCGCTTCGATGCCAGGCAGGATGCCGACGGTGGAGACCGTGATGTGCCGTGCCCCGATTCCGAGCCCGCGCGGATCATTCAGGATGGTGAGCGCGACATCGACCGCCCCCCAATTCATCAGCGGCTCGCCCATCCCCATGAAGACGACGTTCGTGGCCCGGAGGGGCGTGTCGAGCAGCAGGAGCTCGCGCACCTGGGCCGCAATCTCCCACGCCTCGAGATTCCGGGCGAACCCCATGGCGCCCGTCGCACAGAACGCGCATTGCAGCGCGCAGCCGGCCTGCGACGAGATGCAGAGCGTCAGCCGATCCCCCTCCGGAATCGCCACGGTCTCGATTCCTTCGCCGTCGCGCAGGCGAAAGAGGAATTTCTGCGTTCCGTCGGCGGAGCTCTGCTGCGTCACGAGCGGGAGCCGCGGAATGGAGAACGTCGCGGCCAGCTCCGCCCGCAGCGATGCCGGCAGCTCCAGCATCGCCTCGAAGTCAGGCGCGGGAGTTTTCCACAGCCGATGTGCGACCTGCGCCCCCCGATACGCCGGGACCCCGCGGGCGGTCATGAACGCGTCCAGGCGCGCGGCGGCGTCCGTCGGCGTGCAGTTGAGAAGGTTGCTCTGATCGCCCATGAGAAACGGCATTATACGGCGCCGGCTATATCTTTACCAGGCACCGCGTTATATTACTCAATATGAAGTTTGTTGTTACTCGCGCGCGTCCGGCGTGGCGGGGCGTGCGCTTACCTTTCCACATCGGAAATGAAGAGTAATCGGTCGACGTGTCTGCCGTGACGGCTCGCGAGCCGGCCACGCCGCCCAACGCGGCCCCTGTGTCTCCCCTGTCGACGTCCCTCCGCACGATGATGTGCGGCGACGTGCGCGCGGCCCATGGTCGCGCCGTCGACGGAGTATTTCTTCACGTTCACCGCTCGCGCGACCTCGGCGGAATCGTCTTCATCGATCTGCGCGACCGCGCGGGGCTGGTCCAGGTGTCGTTCGATCCCCGCTGGACACCGAGCGATGTCCTCGCGCGGGCCGGGTCGCTCGGAGTCGAAAGCGTGGTGCTGGTCGATGGCACGGTCGCCGAGCGCCCGCACGACGCCCGGAACCCCGACCTGGCCACGGGGAAGGTCGAGATCCGCGCGACCGGGTTACGCGTGGTCGGGCCCGCCGTCACCCCCGCGATCCCGGTCGCGCGCGTGAAGGGCGAGCCGCTGCCCGCCGAAGAGCTGCGTCTGCGGCACCGGCATCTGGATCTGCGCCGGCCCGAGCTCCAGGCCAATCTCGTCCTGCGCCACCGATTGTTGCAGGCGGCGCGCGGCTTTCTCGCGACCGCGGGCTTCCTCGAGCTCGAGACGCCGATCCTCACGAAGCCGACGCCCGAAGGCGCCCGGGACTATCTCGTCCCGAGCCGCGTGCACGCAGGCGAGTTTTACGCGCTGCCGCAGTCGCCCCAGCTCTACAAGCAGCTGTTCATGATCGCGGGCTTCGATCGCTACTTCCAGATCGCTCGCTGCTTTCGCGACGAGGACCTGCGCGCCGACCGGCAGCCCGAGTTTACACAGATCGACATCGAGGCGTCCTTCGTGACACCGGAGGACGTGATCGGTCTCACGGAGCGATTGCTCGGCGTGCTGTTCGCCGAATCGGGCGTCACCATTCCTGAGCGATTTCCCCGTATGGCCTACGCGGAGGCGATGGAGCGGTACGGGATCGATCGCCCCGATTTGCGGTACGGTCTCGAGCTGTACGATGCGAGCGCGGCATTTCGGGGGGGCGAGCTCGGGATCGCGCGCAAGGCGCTCGACGCCGGCGGGCGGGTGCGCGGTCTGCGCATTGCGGCCTCCGAGGGTGCGGCGAGGCTGTCGCGCAAGCAGGTCGACGAGCTGGAGGCGATTGCGCGCGCGGCGGGGGCGGGCGGACTGATTCGTCTCCGGCGCGCGGGTCATGCGCTCGAAGGACCGGCGGCCAAGTTCCTCGCGGCGGATGCGGCCGACCAATTGGGCTTGGCCGACGGCGATCTGGGGTTGTACGTCGCCGATGCGGACCGTGTGTCGGGCCCGGCGCTCGACAGGGTACGGCAGGAGCTGGCGCGGCGACTGAATCGCATTCCTCCCGGTGGCGCGCTCGCCTTCGTCTGGGTCTACGATTTTCCGATGTTCGAGCGCGATCCGTCGAGCGGCCACTTGGGCGCGGTCCATCATCCCTTCACGGCGCCGCACCCGGATGACGTCGACTCGCTCGACTCCGCGCCCGAGCGGGCGCGCGCCGTGGCGTACGATGTCGTTCTCAACGGGACGGAGCTGGGCGGTGGGAGCATCCGGATCAGCGACCCGGCGACGCAGGAGCGCGTGTTTGCGCTTCTGGGGATCGACGCCGAGACCGCGCGGGCCCGCTTCGGGTTCCTCCTCGACGGTCTCCGGTCCGGTGCGCCCCCGCATGGCGGCATCGCGCTCGGCTTCGACCGGATCGCGATGCTGCTCTCCGGCGCGGCGTCTTTGCGCGATGTGATCGCGTTCCCGAAGACGACGGCGGCGCGCGCCCTTTTCGAAGGGGCCCCGGCCCCGGTGCCCGCCGCCGAGCTGCGCGACCTTCACATCGGCGTTGAGTGAGTCGGCCCAACATGACGGACGCGGCCGTCGCACAGCGCCGATTATCGGCCGAGGGCGCCGATTTATTGACCCTGGCGGGTGTGAACGACGCCAACCTGATCGAGTTGGCGCGGTTGTCGGGGACGCGCGTCGCGCTGCGGGGCGACCAACTCTCGGTGAGCGGTCCGCCCGTGGGGGTCGATCGCGCCATCGCCGTCGCCACGCGCATGATCGAGCGGGCGCGCCAGCGCGCGTCGGTGAGCGTCGACGACGTCGTCCGCATCCATGCCGATGAGGAGGGCGGGGGGGGCCCGCCGGGCGCCACCGACAGCGCGGACGGATCGGCCGAGGCGGCGCGCATCTCGCTGCCCGGCGTGCGGCGGAGCATTCAGGCGAAGACCCCGGGCCAGGCGGAATACCTCGCCAAGATCGGCGAGCACGACATCGTCGTGGGGATCGGGCCCGCGGGCACGGGGAAGACATTCCTGGCGGTCGCGGCGGCCGTCGACGCACTCACGCGCCGGCGGGTGCGGCGGATCATTCTCGCGCGTCCCGCCGTCGAGGCGGGCGAGAACCTCGGGTTTCTCCCGGGCGATATGCAGGCCAAGGTGGACCCGTACCTGCGTCCCCTCTACGACGCGCTCGACGAGATGATGCCGCCCGACCGCATCTCGCGCGCGCTCGAGACCCGCACGATCGAGATCGCCCCGCTCGCATTCATGCGCGGGCGCACCCTCGCCGACGCCTTCGTGATCCTCGACGAGGCGCAGAACGCGACGACGCTGCAGATGAAGATGTTTCTGACGCGCATGGGCGTGAACTCGCGCATCGTCATCACCGGCGACAAGACGCAGATCGATCTGGCCCGGCGGGAGGAGTCGGGACTCATGCAGATCGAGCGCATCCTGTCGGGCGTCGAGGGGATCGCCTTCCATTATTTCACCGAGTCCGATGTCGTCCGGCATCGCCTCGTGCGCGACATCATCAAGGCCTACGCCGATGATGCGGGCGCATAGGGGGCGGCCGTGAGCGTCTGGCGCCGGCTCGACCGCGTGATGCCTCCGGTCGGGGCGCGCGGCGCCGCCGCGGGACACGCGACGCGATGGGCGCTGTTCGTCGCGGTCGCCGTGATGGCCGCGGTGCTCTTCGGCGGGGCCGTGCCGTCCCCCCACGCCGTGTCGGCGCGCGTGACCCTGTTTGCGGGCCGTTTCCTGGGCGATCTGCTCCTCGTGGGGCTGTTCGGCATCACGCTCACCTTCTATCGCCCGGCCCTCTACGCGTCCGTGCGGGCCGTGAGCCTCTTTACGCTGGGCCTCATGAGCCTCCTCGTCGTCGCCGCGGTGGTGGCGCGGGGAGGCACGCCGCAACCCGAGCTCATCCCGGTTGCACTCGTCGGGGTGCTGTTCAGCGTGCTC
This sequence comes from Gemmatimonadota bacterium, assembly GCA_003141205.1. Taxonomy (GTDB): domain Bacteria; phylum Gemmatimonadota; class Gemmatimonadetes; order Gemmatimonadales; family Gemmatimonadaceae; genus FEN-1251. The sequence continues at coordinate 9,894 of PLLD01000316.1, read as the reverse complement.
TTCGACAACCGCATCAGTGTGTCCGCGATGGTTCTCGTGGCCATCCTCATCGGGATGTCCCCACCGTACGCGGGCACGCCGGCGCTCGTGGTCCTTCTCGTGGGCGGCGTGGCCGCCGCCTTCAGCGTGCGTGTGATCCGCCGCCGCGACCAGGTCTATCGCTCCGTGCTCGTGACCGCGGCCGGCTACGCGCTCGTCGAGCTCGCCCTCGGGCTCGCGGCGGGCGCGCCGCTCGGGGAGATCCGGCATGGCATCTCGCTGGGCGCCATCAACTCGGTGATCTCGGTCGCGTTGGCGCTGATGCTCCTCCCGCCGCTCGAGGCGTTCACGGGCGTGGACACGTACCTGAAGCTGCTCGAGTGGTCGGACCTCAACCGGCCGCTCATGCAGCGGCTCAGCGTCGAGGCGCCCGGAACCTTTGCGCACACCATGCGTCTCGCGAACCTGGCCGAGGCGGCCTGCACCGCCATTGGCGCGAACGGGTTGCTGGCGCGGGTCGGCGCCTACTATCACGACATCGGCAAGCTCGTGCAGCCCGACTACTTCGTGGAGAATCAGCGGCCCGGAGCGAATCCGCACGATGCGCTGACCCCGGCCGCGAGCGCCGCGATCATTCGCGATCACGTCCGGCGCGGCGCGGAGCTGGCGGATGCGCACCACGTCCCCGAGGCGGCCCGCGCGTTCATCACCGAGCATCACGGGACGGGCCAGATCAGCTATTTCCTCGAGCTCGCGCGGGGGCGCGAGGGGCCATCCGTGGATCCGGCCGCGTTCGCCTATCCCGGACCGGTCCCGCAAACGGCGGAAACGGCCATCTGCATGCTCGCCGATGGGATCGAAGCGACGGCGCACATGCTGCACGACGCGACGCCGAAGCGGATTCGCGACCTGATCGATTACATCGTGCGCCAGCGGATCGCCGAGGGGCAGCTGCGCGACGCGCCGCTGACGCTCAAGCAAATCGGAGTCGTCAAGGAGCAGTTCGGCCGCGTATTGATCGGGATGTATCACCATCGGGTCGCATACCCCTCCAGCGGCGACGGTGGAGCGGAGCCCCGCCTCGCACCAGACGGCATCGCCGACGCCGTCCAGCCCGAGCGGGCCGCGGCGCTTCCGTGACGCTTGCGGTGGCAGTGGCCACCGACGGCGTGCGGGTCCCGCTCGCGCGCGACCGGCTTCGCCGCATTGCGTCCCGCGTCCTGCGCTCCGAGGGGGTGCGCGATGCGCTCCTGTCGATCGCCTTCATCACGCCGCGTGCGATCGCGCGGCTCAATCGCGTCCACCTCGGTCACGCGGGCCCGACCGACGTCATCGCCTTTGGGTTCGGAGGGCCGGGGCCCGTCGTCGGCGACATCTACATCGCTCCCGCGGTCGCACGGCGAAACGCCGAACGCTTCGGGGTGGGCGTGCGCGAGGAGCTCGTCCGCCTCGTCGTGCACGGGGTCCTCCACGTCGTGGGGCACGACCACCCGGCCGGCCCGGAGCGCACCCGATCGCCCATGTGGCGGCGGCAGGAGGCGCTCCTGCGCGCCGTCGGCCGCGCGCCATGACCTCCGCCGCGCTCCTAGCGGAATTTCGCGCGCGCCGGCCCGCGGCGCTGGCGCGTGCGATCAGCATCGTCGAGAACCGCCGCCCCGGGTTCGAGGCCATCCTGGCGGCGCTGTATCCCTCGACGGGCCGCGCGCGTCGCATCGGAGTGACCGGTCCCCCGGGTGCCGGCAAGAGCACGCTGACCGCGCAGCTCACGAGCGCGTGGCGCGCGGCGGGGCATACCGTCGGCATCGTCGCCGTGGATCCCACGTCGCCCTACACGGGCGGGGCGCTGCTCGGCGACCGCATCCGCATGGAAGCGGTCGCGCTCGACGACGGCGTGTACATCCGATCGCTCGCGACGCGCGGGGCCGGCGGGGGGATGTCGGCGGCCGCGGCCGACGCCGCCGATGTCCTCGACGCCTTCGGGTTCGATCGCGTGATCATCGAGACGGTGGGCGTCGGCCAGAGCGAGCTGGATGTCGCGCAGGCCACCGACAGCTGTCTGCTCGTCCTGGTCCCGGAATCCGGCGACGCGATCCAGGCGCTCAAGGCGGGCCTGATGGAGGTCGCCGACCTCTTTGTGGTGAACAAGGCGGATCGGCCGGGCGCGGACCAGATCCGGCGGGACATCGAGTTTACGCTGCGGCTCCGCGCCGCTCCGGCCGCCGCCGTCCCGCGCGCGCCCGCACCCTGGACGCCTCCCGTCCTCGCCACCGCGGCCGTGACGGGTACGGGGATCGCGGACGTGCTTGGCGCGCTCGACGCTCACTACGCGTATCTTTTCGAGACCGGCAGTCTCGCCGAGCGCCGGCGGGCCCGGCTGCAAGCACGCGTGGTGGACATCGTGGATCGACGGATGCGAGAGCGAATGTGGGAGGATGCGGCGGCCACGACCTGGCTCGCCGGCCAGTTGGACGCGCTCGCCGCTCGAGAGACGACCCCGTTCGCTGTCGCGGACGCCCTTCTGGCGCGGCCCGGCGGCCTCGGGCGGCGGACGCCATGACCGTCCCGACATCGACCGATGTCGACGCCGCCGGCGAGGCCGTGCGGGGCGAGGAGCTGGAGCGCTTGCGCGCCGAGGTCGCCGTCTGGCGCGCGCGGTACGCGGCGGGCGAGCTGCGCGACATCGCGTTCGTGAATTCCGACGGACCCGTCGATCCCGTGTTCACCGCGCTCGATGCCAGCCCGGACGTTGCCACGCTCGGACTGCCGGGCACGTTCCCCTTTACGCGCGGGATCCACCCGACGGGGTATCGCGGCCGCCTGTGGACGATGCGGCAATTCGCGGGCTTCGGAAGCGCGGCCGATACCAACGCGCGGTACAAGTTCCTGCTCGAGCGCGGGCAGACCGGACTCTCCGTCGCGTTCGATTTCCCGACGCTCATGGGGTACGACTCGGATCATCCGCGCGCCGCGGGAGAGGTCGGGAAGTGCGGCGTCGCGATCTCGAGCCTCGCCGACATGGAGCGGCTCTTCGAAGGGATCCCGCTCGGGGACGTGTCGACGTCCATGACGATCAACGGGCCGGCGATCATCCTGTTCGCCTTCTACGTCGCGGCGGCCGAGCGCCAGGGCGTGCCCGCGGCGCGTCTGCGGGGCACGATCCAGAACGACATCCTGAAGGAGTACATGGCGCAGCACGCCTGGGTCTTTCCCGTCGAGCCCGCACTCCGCCTCGTGGTCGATTGCTTCGAGTGGGCCGCCGAGCACGCGCCCAAGTGGAATACGATCTCCATATCGGGCTACCACATTCGCGAGGCCGGGTCGACCGCGCCGCAGGAGCTGGCGTTTACCCTCGCCAATGCGTTCGCGTACGTGGAGCACGGGCTCGCCCGCGGCCTCGCGGTGGACACCTTTGCCCCGCAGCTGTCCTTCTTCTGGGACGTGCACAACGACTTCTTCGAGGAAGTCGCCAAAATGCGAGCCGCGCGCCGCATCTGGGCGCGGCACCTGCGCGAGCGCTACGGCGCGCGCGACCCGCGGTCGTGGATGATGCGGTTCCATTGCCAGACGGCCGGCGTGACGCTCACCGCGCAGCAGCCGCTCAACAACATCGCCCGCGTGGCCTATCAGGCGATGGCCGCGGCGTTCGGCGGCGCCCAATCGCTGCACACGAATTCGATGGACGAGACGCTCGCCCTTCCCACCGAGACGGCGGTCGAGGTGGCGCTGCGCACGCAGCAGATCCTCGCGTACGAGACCGGGGTCGCGAACGTCGCGGATCCCCTCGGCGGCTCGTATTACGTCGAGGCGCTCACGGATCGGCTGGAGGCCGGGGCGGAAGCGCAATTCGTCGAGATCGCGCGGGCGGGGGGCGTGGTGCGGGCGATCGAGACGGGCTGGTTTCAGCGCCGGATCGCCGAAGCGGCGGCCCGACATCAGTGGGACCTCGAGCAGCGCCGCCGCATCACGGTCGGCGTCAACGCCTTCACGACGGAGGATGCGGGCACCACGATCCCCACACTCCTGGTGAGCGAGAGCACCGCCGCCGAACAGACCGCGCGGCTCAGCGCCCTGCGCTCCGCCCGCGACGGCGCCCGCGCGGACGCGGCCCTGGGCGCGCTCACCGCGGCCGCCCGCTCGGACCGCAACATCTTTCCCGCCCTCCTCGATGCGGCCCGCGCCGAGTGCACCCTTTTCGAGATCCGCTCGGCGATGGAGGTCGTGTTCGGGACCTATCGCGAGCCGATATTCTTCTGACGATGCCTCGTCCCATTCGCGTGCTCGTGGCCAAGCCCGGCCTCGACGGGCACGACCGCGGAGCCAAGGTCGTGGCCGCCGCGCTGCGCGATGCCGGGATGGAAGTGATCTATACCGGCCTGCACCAGACGCCGGAGATGATCGCCACCGCCGCCGTGCAGGAGGACGTCGACGTGGTCGGCCTCTCCATCCTGAGCGGTGCGCACATGACGCTCTTTCCGCGCGTGCGCGAGCTGCTGCATGTCGCGGGGCGTGACGATATCCTGCTCACCGGAGGCGGGATCATCCCGCAGTCCGACATGGAAGCGCTGCAGCGCACGGGGGTCGGACGGCTGTTCGGCCCCGGCACCTCGACGGGCGACCTCGTGCGCTACATCAGGGAGTGGTTCGCCGAGCGGCAGCCGCAGGACGCGTGAACGCCTCAAGCGGCGCTTCGGCAAGCGACGCCTCGGCAAGCGACGCCTCGGCAAGCGGCGCCCCTCGCGGCGGCGCGGCCCGCGAGCGCGTGGGTCGTGAGGCGGGCGCAGCGGACGGTCCGCCGTCGCGGATCCGCGCCTCGAGCGACGCGCTGCGATCCCTCGAGGACCGCATACGGCTCGGCGGGGGACCCGACAAGATCGAGCGCCAGCACGGGCAGGGGAAGCTCACCGCGCGGGAGCGCGTGACGGGGCTCTGCGATTCCGGATCCCGCTTCCTCGAGATCGGCCTCCTGGTGGCGTACGATCGGTACGAGGGGCAGGCGCCCGCGGCCGGAGTCGTCACAGGCATCGGCATCGTGCACGGACGCGAGGTCGTCGTCGTGGCGAACGATGCGACCGTCAAGGCCGGCTCCTGGTGGCCCGAGACCATCGCCAAGATCCTGCGCGCGCAGGAGATCGCGATGCGCTGCCACGTGCCGATCGTCTACCTCGTCGATTCCGCCGGGGTGAACCTCCCCTATCAGGCGGGCGTCTTTCCCGGTCAGTTCGGCGCCGCGCGGATCTTCTACTACAACTCGATCATGCGGCGCTACCTGCACGTGCCGCAGATCGCGGCCGTGATGGGTCCGTGCATCGCCGGTGGCGCGTATCTTCCGGCCCTCTCCGATGTCATCGTGATGGTCGAGGGCACCTCCTTTCTCGGATTGGGCGGCCCCAACCTGGTCAAGGGCGCGACCGGCCAGACGGTGGACGCGGAGACGCTCGGCGGAGCGAGGACCCACACCGCCGTGAGCGGCGTCGCGCACTATGCGGTGCCCGATGACGCCGCGTGCCTGACCAAGCTGCGCGCGCTGGTCGCGCGGCTGCCCGCGCCTACCGGCCGGCCGGCGCCAGCGGCCCCGCCCGTTGCCGGAGCCGCGCCGCTCGATACGCTCCTTCCGGCAGATCATAGGATGGCATATGACATGCACGCCGTCCTGCGCGCGATCCTGGACGACGGCGCCCTGGATGAGTTTCAGGAGTCGCGCGCGCGAGAGATCATCTGCGGCGACGGCGCGATCGAGGGGATCGCCGTCGGGGTCATCGCGAATCATCGCGGACTCGTTCCGGGCGGGCCCGGCGAGCGCCCGCGCGTCGGCGGGATCATCTATCCGGAGAGCGCGGAGAAGGTCGCGTATTTCATCGACCGGTGCGACCGCCAGGGGATTCCGTTGCTGTTCGTTCAGGACGTGTCGGGGTTCATGGTGGGGCCCGACGCGGAGCATGCCGGCATCATCCGCGCGGGCGCGCGCTGGGTCGAAGCGATGGCGACGGCGCGCGTGCCCAAGGTCGTGGTCACCGTGAATCACGCCTCCGGCGCGGGCTACTATGCCATGGCGGGTCAGGGTTTCGATCCGGATTTCCTGTTCACGTGGCCGACGGGACGCATGGGAGTCATGGAAGGGGAGTCCGCGATTCAGGCCGTGCATGGTCCGGCGATCGCCGCCGCCCGCTCGAGCGAGAGCGGCGCGTTGCCCCCGGAGCTGGCGGCCGCGGTGGACGGGATGCGCGCCGAGTACGAGGCGCAACTCGATGCGCGCTACGCGGCGGCTCGCGGGTTCGTCGATGCGGTCATCTACCCGGAGGAGACCCGCGCCGTCCTCGCGATGGCGCTGCGCACGGCCCTGCAGAACCCCGGGCCTCACCTCGGGCCGTTCGTGCTGCCTCCTCTGGCGTCGGTGGGAGCGCCCGGCGCTCGAGGGGGTCCGTCGTGAGCCGAGTCGTGCGCGTGGCGGGCGGGCAGGGGTTCTGGGGCGACGCGCTCGACGCCCCGCGCCGTCAGGTCGAGGGGGGGCCGATCGACTACCTCGTGCTGGATTATCTGGCCGAGGTGACGATGTCGGTGCTCCAGAAGCAGCGCGCGCGGGACTCGGCGCTGGGGTACGCGCGGGATTTCGTGACGGTGATGGACGAGATCTTCCCGGCCGTCATCGAGCGGGGCGTCCGCGTCGTCGCCAACGCCGGCGGGGTGAATCCTCGCGGGTGCGCGCTGGCGGTTCGCGCGGCGGCCGAACGCCACCGTCTGGGACGGAGCGTGCAGATCGGCGTCGTCACCGGCGACGATCTGATGCCACGCCTGGACGAGTGTCTCGCGGCCGGGCACGCATTCGCGAACATGGACACGGGAGAGCCCCTCACGACGATTCGCGATCGGGTGCTCTCCGCGAACGCGTATCTCGGGGCGGCCCCGATCGTGGAAGCGCTCGCGCGCGGCGCGAACGTCGTGATCACCGGCCGGACGACCGACACCGCCCTCCCCATCGGGCCGCTGCGGCACGAGTTCGGGTGGGCCACCGACGCGTACGACGTACTGAGCGGCGGGCTCGTCGCCGGACACGTCATCGAATGTGGCGCGCAGTCCACCGGCGGCAACTGTCTGTATGACTGGCGGGACATTCCGGATCTCGCCGACATCGGATATCCGATCGTCGACTGCTCCGCCGACGGCAGCTTCGTCGTCACGAAGCACCCGGGCACGGGCGGACGCGTCTCGCTGCCGACGGTCGCCGAGCAGCTGGTCTATGAAATGGGGGATCCGCGCGCGTATGTGACGCCGGACGTGATCGCCGACTTCACCACGATCCGCCTCGAGGACGCGGGGCCCGATCGCGTCCGCGTCTGGGGTACGGCCGGTCGGGCGCCCAGCGACCAGTTGAAAGTCTCGATCGCGTACCACGCCGGGTACAAGGCCGTCGGGACCCTCCTGTACACCTGGCCCGACGCCTACGAGAAGGCCCAGGCAGCCGACCGCGTCCTGCGCGCCCGGCTGGATCGCCTCGGTCTGCAGTTCGACCGCGTGCTCACGGAGTTCGTCGGCGTCTCGGCGGCGCACGGCCCGCTCGCGGGGCCGCCCGCTCCCGACATCGCCGAAGTGCAGCTCCGCGTCGGCGTCCGCGGGCCGCGCGAGGCCGATGTCGAGCGGTTCACGCGCGAGGTGGCGCCCCTCGTGCTCAACGGCCCGCCGAGCGTGACCGGGTATGGCGGCGCCCGGCCCAAGGCGCAGGAGATCGTCGCCTTCTGGCCCGCGCTGGTCGATGCGCGCGTCGTGCGCCCCGTCGTGAACCTGCTGTAGCGGCATGCGCGTCCGCCTCGTCGACATCGCCCACGCCCGCTCCGGGGACAAGGGGGACACCGCCAACGTCGGAGTGCTCGCTCTCCGGCCGGAGTGGTACCCGGTCCTGCAGGACTATCTCACGCGCGAGCGCGTCGCCGCGCATTTTCACGGGATGATCGCGGGCGACGTCGAGCGTTTCGAGCTCCCGAATCTGTGCGCCCTCAATTTCCTGCTGCACGGCGCACTCGATGGGGGCGGCACCCTGTCGCTCAAGACCGACGCGCAGGGGAAGGTCATGTCGACCGCGCTCCTGCGCCTCGCGCTGGATGTCCCCGACGATGTCGGCCGGCGCCTGCGGCTGCCCCAGGCTCCGGTATGAGCGGCATCCGCGTCGTGCGGGACGGAGCCGTCGGGCACGTCGTCCTCGCGCGGCCGGAAAAGAAGAACGCGATCGACCAGCCGATGGCCTGCGCCCTCGTCGATGCGATCCACCGGTTCGCCGCCGATCCGGCCGTCCGCGTCCTGCTCCTCACGGCGGATGGCGCCGACTTTTGTGCGGGGGTCGACCTCGCCGCCCTCGCCCGCCTCATCGATGCGCCCCGGGAGGCCCAACAGGCCGACGTCGGCGCGCTGAGCGCCGTGATTCGCACGCTGCGCTCGATTCCGCAGCCCGTCGTGGCCGCGGTGCAGGGCCGCGCGTTCGCGGGCGGCGCGGGGCTCGCGACGGCGTGCGACATCGTCCTGGCACACTCCGACGCGACCTTTGCGTATCCGGAGGTCCATGTGGGGTTCGTGCCGGCCATGGTGCTCACGCTCCTGCGCCGGGCGGTCGGGGAAAAGCGCGCAGCGGATCTCGTCCTGACGGGCCGGACGTTCGGCGCGGAGGAAGCGTGTGCGATGGGGCTCGTCAGCCGCGTCCTCCCCGCGGCCACGTTCGCCGCGGAGGTCGAGGCGACGACGGCCGTGCTGGCCGCGGCGTCCCCGTCCGCGCTCCGCCTCACGAAGCGGCTGCTGTACGATCTCGATGGGCTCGCCTTCACGCCGGCGCTCGCACTGGGCGAGCGCGTCAACATCGAGGCGCGAGCCACCGCCGACTTTCGCGCCGGGGTGCAGCGGTTCGTTCGCCCCGACGGCGTCCGTTAGGTTTGGCTCTCATGGCGCTCCGTGCCGTGCCCGCGCTTCTCGCGCCCGCAGGCTCCCTCGACGCCGCGCGCGCCGCGGTCGCGAACGGCGCGAACGCGATCTATCTCGGAGCCGGTGCGTTCAACGCCCGCGATGCCGATGCCCAACTCTCGCTCGACGCCCTCGGCGATGCGTGCCGGATCGCACACGCGGCGGGCGTCTCGATCTACCTCACCCTCAATACGCTGATCAAGCCCGCGGAGCTCGGCCCGGCGCTCACGCTCCTCGGAGACGCGATCGACCGTGGGATCGATGCGGTCATCGTCCAGGACGTGGGACTGGTCGACCTGATCCGCGCCGTCTATCCCGCGCTGCCGATCCACGGATCGACGCAGATGACGGTGCATGATGTCGCGGGGGCCGCGATGCTGCACGACATGGGGGTGGCGCGCGTCGTGCTCGCGCGGGAGAACACCATCGACGATGTCCGGGCGATTCGCGCCGCCGTTCCCGGCCTCGAGCTCGAGACCTTCGTGCACGGCGCCCTCTGCATCGCGTATTCCGGCCAATGCTTCATGTCGGGGCTGATCGCCGAGCGGAGCGCCAATCGTGGCTCGTGCGCGCAGTCGTGCCGCAAGGACTACACGCTCGCCGACGGCGACACCGGAGAGACGCTGGACGTGGGGTACCTGATCTCGGCGAAGGACCTCGCCGCGGTCGAGCATCTCGCTGCGCTGGCCGAGGCCGGCGTCACGAGCCTCAAGATCGAGGGGCGGAAGAAGCGGCCCGAATATGTGGCCACCGTCACGCGGAGCTATCGCGCGTTTCTCGACGGCCTCGCGCGCGGAGAGGCGCCGGGCCCGGTCGACACCGAGGCGGGGCCGCTGGTCCAGATCTACAGCCGCGGCTTCACGGCGGGCATGCTGGGTGGACGCGGGGGACGCGCGTACATCACGCGCGAGCGCCCCGATGCGCACGGTGTGCCGCTCGGGACCGTGGTCGGATCTGGCCCTGGCGAGCTGCTCG
>PLLD01000241.1 GCA_003141205.1 Gemmatimonadota bacterium | reverse complement strand
GACATGATGGACGGGCGGGTCGGCGCGATTCGGGCGGCGCTCGACGCGCAGGGATTCCCGGAGCTGCCGGTGCTGAGCTACGCCGCCAAGTACGCATCGGCGTTTTACGGCCCCTTTCGGGAGGCCGCGGAATCGGCCCCGCAGACGGGGGACCGCCAGGGGTACCAGATGGATCCCGCGAACGCGCGGGAGGCGTTGCGCGAGGTACGCCTCGACATCGCGGAAGGCGCCGACGCCGTCATGGTCAAGCCGGCGGGCCCGTGCCTGGACATCATCGCTCGCGTGCGGGCGGAGACGGACTATCCGGTCGCGGCGTATCAGGTGAGTGGCGAGTACGCGATGATCCACGCCGCCGCGGAGCGCGGGTGGATCGATCGGCCGCGCGCCATGCTGGAGTCGCTCACCGGGATCCGCCGGGCGGGCGCCGACATGATCGTGACGTATTTTGCCGTGGACGCGGCGCGCATGCTGCGCGAGCGCGACGGCGGGACGGACTGACCTTGGCGCGGAGTCGGTGATGCGGTACCGCACCTTTCCGGGAACGGATCTGCGTGTGAGCGAGGTCGGGTTCGGCACGTGGACGGTGTCGACCGGCTGGTGGGGAGAGAAGACCGACGCCGAGGCGGTGCGCATGCTGCGGCGCGCGCACGATGAGCTCGGGGTGACGTTCTTCGACACGGCGGACACGTACGGGAACGGACGCGGGGAGCGGCAGCTCGCCGAGGCGTTTCGGGGCCGGCGCGGCGAGGTCGTATACGCGACCAAGGTTGGATACGACATCTACGATGACGCCGCACAGCGGACCCGGCGGGGTCAGTCGGAGCTGCCGATGCGGACGGATCCCGAATACCTGCGGTTCGCCGTGGATCGCTCGCTCGAGCGACTGGAGACGGACTACATCGACGTGCTCCAGATCCACAACGCGAAGATGCTGCACGTCCGCGATGCGGAGCTCTGGGGCACGCTGCGATCCCTCCAGGCGGAGGGCAAGATTCGCGTGTGGGGCGCGGCGTTCGGTCCCGCGATCGGGTGGTTGTACGAAGGCGTGGAGCTGTGCGAGCGGGAGCCGGATGTCGGGGCGATCCAGATGATCTGGAACATCCTCGAGCAGCACCCGGGGACGGCGATGCTCGAGGCGGCGCGGGCGCACGCGCCCGGGTGCGGCTTCACGATTCGGGTGACGCACGCCTCGGGGATGCTCGAGGGGAAGTACACGGAGGACACGGTCTTTCCGCCCACGGATCATCGCAGCCACCGCCCGCGGTCATGGCTGATCAACGGATTGCGGAAGGTCCGCACCCTCGACTTTCTCGCGGCGGAGATGACCATGGGACAGTCCGCGCTCAAGTGGCTGCTGGCCGATCCCCTCGTCGTGACGACGCTGCCCAACATCTACGATGACGAGCAGCTGCTGGAATTCGCGGCGGCGAGCGATCTGCCGGATCTGTCGGCACCCCAGATGACCGCCGTGGCCGCGCTCGCGGAGACGAATTTCGGCGTTGATGAGCCGCCGATGGCGTACAAGGGCACGATGGCGCGGACAGTCGCGACATCGTAGAGAGGAGAGGGGAGACGCGACTTGTCATTGCGAGCCGGCGCGGCCGGCGAAGCAATCTCCTGATGCAGCGCGGTGCGACGCCTTCGCCCCTCGCAACGACTGCGGGGCTTGTCTCTATAACACCGTCAGGTCCTGTTGGTATTCCGTCGGCGTGATGGTCACCTCGCCGTCGCCGACGAAGGCGTTGACCTCGCTGCGCATTCCGAACGAGCCGGCGAGGTAGATCCCCGGCTCGATCGAGAAGCCGACGCCGGGAATGAGGGCGCGGTCGTCGCGCGTTTCGAGATCGTCGATGTTCGGACCGGAGCCGTGCAGGTCGCGCGAGTCGATGGAGTGTCCGGTGCGGTGCGGGAAGTGGGCGCCGAAGCCGCGCGCCACGATGACGCCGCGCGCCGCATCGTCGAGCTCGGCGCCGCGAACCGGCAGCCGGGCGCGAACGCGCTCCCGTAATACACCGATCGCCGCGTCGCGCGCGTCGCGCACCGCGTTCCACACTTCGATCGTCCGCGCGTCCGGCGTGCCCAGCGTCGCCACCCAGGTCTGGTCTGCGTAGATCCCGTGTGGCTCGCGCGCCCAGAGGTCGATGAGGAGCACGACCCCGGGGGCGATCGGGAGGGTGCGCGGTCCCCCCTCGACGGGCTCGTAGTGCGGATCCGCGGCGTTGGGCCCGACGCTCACATTCGGGCCGTGATCCGTCTCCAGCCCGGCGCGCGCGAACCGGTCGCGAATCCACCTCTGGAGCGCGTACTCGGTGAGTGGACTGGTCGCCGCGCTTCGCGCGGCCAGCGCCATGGCATCCCGCGCGATCGCCGCGATCCCCTCCGCCGCGCGGCAGTGCGAGGCGAGCTGCGCAGCGTCCCACAGAGCGTAAAACTGCGTGACGAGGTCGCCCGACGAGAGCACGGTCGCCCCCGCCTGCCGGACGAGATCGAGCACCCCTCCCGGCACGCGATCCAGAACGGGCACGGCGTCGCCCGGGGAGTACTCCATGGCGATTCGCTTGCCGCGCACGAGGGGTGCGAGTGCCCCCTCGAGGTCGCGCCATGCGCTATAGACCACGTGGCCCCATTCCTTGGGCCAAGTAGCCCATGGCCGGGGCTCGATCGCGTGGGTGACCGCTGTCGGTGCCCCGGCGCGCGGGATCCAGACGAAGATGCGCCGAGAGAGCATCCCTTCCAGTCCGAGCATGGCGCCCGCGATCGGATTGATCCCACGGAAATCGTACAGGAGCCAGCCATCGAGCCCCGCGGCCCCGAGGGCGGCCTGGAACCGGGGAAGCGCGTCCGGGCTCAACATGAAGAAACGGTCAGGCCGCCGATGCGGTGCGTCGCGCACGGCGGGACAGCGGGCGCCAGTCGGCCCGCCACTCACACACGGACTCGCCGCGGCTCACGCACCGGATGTGCTCGATGGACGTCGCGTCCCCGACGAGAAGCCGGATGAGCTCGCGCAGGACCGACTCGTAGTACGCGCAGCCGCGCTCCTCGGGCGCCGCATCCAGCGTGACCGGGTCCGGCACGTCGAGCCGGAGCGAGCTCCCGATGCGGGTGATCCGCGCGTTGAGAAAGCGCTTCGACAGACGGCGCGCCTGGCGCAGAGCGAGCGGGCGTGCGAGCAGCGACGGGAGGAGCAGGATGGTACGCCGCATGACGGGGGAGAGGGTCGCATAGGCCTGCCGCGCCAGGTGTTGCCCGGCCGTCACGAAGACGGCCGCGGCATCCGTGCGGCGTCCGATGAGGCGCGCCAGCGCGACAGCCTCGGCGTACGACGTGCGCTCGCTTCGCCGGGCCGCCTGGGTGTAGCGCCGAATCTGGGCGTAAATCGGCTCGCTCAGCCCGAGGCGCTTGTTCCGAAGCTCGGCCACGTACTCCGTCTCGGCATCGTCGCGGGGGGCGTCGATACCGCGGACGGCTTCAAGAAACGACAGGGGCAAAAGTGCGTCGACGGTGGCCGGCACGGGTCTTCCGTGCAAATTTACCGCATGAGCGTCGACGCGGATACCTTCCGGAGCCTGATGGGCCGCTTTGCCAGCGGCGTCACCGTTGTGACGCTGGTCGACGCCGACGGGCGTGACAATGGCCTGACCGTGACCGCTTTCGCGTCCCTGAGCCTCGAGCCGGCCCTCGTACTCATCTGCGTCGACCGCGCGGCCTCGCTCCACCCATTGCTGCGGGCGGTCTCCACCTTCGCCGTCAACATCCTGTCGGCCAATCAGGAGGCGCTGGCGCGCCGCTTCGCGGCGACGATCCCCGATCGGTTCGATGGGATCGGCTATACGCGCGGCACGCTGGGCGCCGCGCTGCTGGACGAGGCCCTCGTCCACCTGGAATGCCGAAAGGTGCAGGAGCTCCCGGGCGGCGACCACACGATTTTCCTGGGCGAAGTAGAGTCGGGGACCATCGGGTCCGGCGCCCCCTTGCTGTACTATCGCGGCGGCTACGCGCAGCTGGAGCGGTGACGCGAGCGGCGCTACGGCGCCGCGGCAGGATAGCGCAACGTCACCGTCGCGATCTGTCCCGCGCTGACCGTCACACTGTCGGTGCGGGTGCCGAATCGCTCGTGCCACGCGGTCACGGCGTAGCGTCCCGGCGGAACGGAGTCCACGACAAAGGCCCCCATGGGGTCCGTCACCGCGTAGTACGGGTCGGCGAAGACCGCGACCCATCCATGCATCCACGGGTGCCGATCGCAGCGGAGCTCGAGCAGGCCGGGCACCGCGAGCGCGGGGTGCACAGGCACGACCTCTCCGGCCTCCGTTTCCGGGATGATGGCGACCATCTGGCCGCTCCCGGCCCGCGTCAGCCGCGTGTGGTGCACCACACGATCCGCGCTGCGCACGTCGAGGGTCCCTCCGACGATCGCGGCCTGCACGCGCGGGATGAACCGGCACCCATGCGCGATGACGTCGAACCGCCGTGCGACCGGCAGATGCTTGCCCGCCGTGATGCCGTTGACCCAGACGATCGCGTCCGCAAGGCGGGGCCCCGCGTGCACGATCGACACGTCGACCAGCGACGCGCCGCAGACGTCGCCGTCGACGGCGGGATGCGTCACCGAATCGGACGGGGCGGGTCCCGCGAACTCGACCGCCCCGGCGATACGACCGACCGCGGAGAGGGGGACGACGCGGTATCCCGTGTCGGACCGAGCGCTCCGCACCACACGCAGCGGCGGCGCATGGACGGGACGGCGCCATGCCGCGGATGCGGCAGCGGTCGACGCGGCGACGACGATGATGGCCGCGGGGGCGGCTACGTTGCGGATGGGCATGATCGATGTGGCGCGAATAATATGAGCGGATCCTGATGCGCGCGTCCTCCAGGGGCGGGTCTTCCGTGCGCGGGGCGGTGATCGCGGTCCTCTGGGCGACCGTTCCCGCGATCGCTGTCCTGGGGATGGCCGGGCGACCGGACGTGTGGGGGTTCCACGCTCCCTGGGACCCGCGCAGCGCGGCGAGCGTCGCAGCCCATGCGGACCAGCTTGCGGTCGTGGTCTCCGGCTGGATCGCGCTCGATTCCACATCGGGCGCTCCCGCGATGCGGTATCCGGACACGCTGCGACTCCGCGGCCATGCCCGCCGATTCGCGCTCGTCACGACGTATGCCCGCGATCGGTTTCATCCGGAGCTGATCCGCCAGCTGGGGAGCGACGCTGCCGCGCGGGAGCGCGTCGCGGGAGCCATCGCCACGCTCGCCGTGGCGGGGGACTACCGGGGATTGATTCTCGATTTCGAAGGGCAGACTCCGGCCGACACCGCAGCACTCGCCGCCGTGGTGCGCGCGGTCGCCGACTCGGCCCATCGGCACCGGATCGCCCCCGTGACCGTCGCGGTTCCCCCGGCGGAATCGATCGCGTACGCCCCACGCGTCCTCCGCGCCGCGGATCTGCTGCTGGTGATGTTGTACGATCAGCACTGGGCGACATCACCCCCCGGACCGATCGCATCACCCGAGTGGGTCGCCTCGCTCCTCGGGACGTGGGTCGAGCGGGCGGGCGCATCGCGTATCGTCGCGGGCCTGCCGGCCTATGGTTATGCCTGGGCTCCGGGCGCCAATGCATCGGTGGTCAGCTTCGGCGACGTCGCCGCACTCGCCCGGCGCACCGGGCTGCCGCTCGTTCGCGACACCATCGCGCAGATGCTGCACGTCACGCGGGCCGACTCGGTCGACATCTGGGTCAGCGACGCCCCCCTGCTCGCGACTCTCGTGGCAGAGGTGGAGCGCACCGGCGTTCGCCACATCGCGCTCTGGCGGCTTGGACTGGAAGACCCCGCGATCTGGCAGGCGGCGATCCGGTAGGGCTGCCCCAGCGCGCCGCGAGGCTCAGGTCAGAACCGTCTCGCTCGCGCGGAACTGGCCGCGGTACAGACGCGCGTACAGCCCCTCGCGCGCCAGCAGCTCCGCGTGCGTGCCCGCCTCGACCACCCGGCCATGATCGAGGACGACGACCCGGTCGGCCCGCAGCACGGTGCTCAGGCGGTGCGCGATGATGAGAGTCGACCGGCCGCGCAGCAGCTCCTCCATCGCCTCCTCCACGAGCCGCTCGCTCTCGCTGTCGAGGCTCGACGTGGCTTCGTCGAGGATGACGACCGCCGGATCCTTGAGGAAGACCCGCGCGATCGCGATGCGCTGGCGCTGCCCCCCGGACAGCTTCACGCCGCGCTCTCCCACCCGGGTGTCGAATCCCTCCGGCAGCCGCTCGATGAACTCGAGCGCGTGGGCGGCGACGGCCGCGGCATGCACGGCGGCATCGGACGCATCCGGTCGGGCGTAGGCGATGTTGGCGCGCACGGTCCCGCTGAACAGCACCGGCTCCTGCGGCACCATCCCGATCGCGCCCCGCAGATCCGCAAAGGTGAGCGTCGCGATGTCGTGTCCGTCGAGCGTGATGCGACCACCCGTCACGTCCCAGAAGCGGGGCAGCAGCGACGCGATCGTCGTCTTCCCCGCGCCCGACGGACCCACGAGCGCGACGACCTCGCCCGGCGCGATCGAGAGCGTGACGTCGTGCAGCGCATCCGCGAGCGGCTCCTGGTAGCGGAATGTCACGTGCTCGAAGCGCACCTCGCCGCGAACCGGCTTGGCCAGTGAAACCGGAGTGGCGGACTCGGCCACGGTGGAATGGGTGCCGAGCAGCTCGAAGACCCGGCGCGCCGCGCCGACGGCCTCCTGATACGATCCAAAGAGCGACGCCAGGGAGCCGACCGCGGCGGCGACCGTGATCGCGTACAGGAGGAACGCGACGAGCGCCCCCGCCGAGAGGTTGCCCGACAATACGAGCCGGCTACCCTGGTAGATCACGACGGCGACCCCGCCGAACGCCACGAACCCGACGATGCCGAAGAACGCGGCGCGCAGCAACGCCCGCCGGATCGCCGCCTGGACGACATCGGCGAGCTGTGCGCCGAAGCGCCGCGTCTCCTCGGCTTCCTGGACGAACCCCTGCACTGCCCGGATCTGCGAGAAGGCCTCATCGGCCGATCCCATGGCTTCCGCCACCCTGTCCTGTACCCCCGTGCTCGCACGCCGTAGCGCGCGCCCGAAGATCAACGCCGCGCCGATCACGATCGGCACGATTCCGAGCACCGTCTCGGTGAGGGTCGGGTGGGTGCGGGTCAGCAGGATCACGCCGCCGACGAGGAACAGGACCTGGCGCG
>PLLD01000042.1 GCA_003141205.1 Gemmatimonadota bacterium | reverse complement strand
GGGCGCGATCTCGCGCTCACGACGGATTTCCGCGCGGTCTTCTCCGAGGTCGCCGCCCGGCACTTGGGTGCAACCCGGCTGGATGCCATCTTCCCCGGGTACGCCGCCCCGGAGTCCGCCTGGCTAGGACTGATCTAGGGCGCTAGGAAAACCGGGAAATATGACCGCTTCGGCGGTCGGCGTGACGGACTTTAACATCCTGCTCGACATGGAGTTACGTGGACGGACCCTGTTCGTCTTTTCCCGAATGCACATAGGCCCTATTCTCACCCCCCTCGCGCTCCTGGCGACGCTGGCCGCCCGCGAGCCCGCGCCGCAGCCGCGCGTCCCGATCCTCGAGTACCATCTGATCACCGACCACGAGTCACGCTGGTCGGTCGAGCGGGAGCACTTCCGCCGCACGCTGCAGCTGCTGTATGACCGGGGCTACCGCCCGGTGACGGTGTCGCAGCTGATCGATCGCGCCATCACCCTCCCCGCCGGACAGCGGCCGGTCGTCTTCACCTTCGACGATGCGTCCCCGTCGCAGTTCCGGTATCTCGAGCACGCCGGACAGCTCAGCATCGATTCGACCTCCGCGATCGGCGTGTGGCTCGCGTTCCATGCCGCTCACCCGGATTGGGCGAATCGCGCCACCTTCTGCGTCCTCCCCGCGGCGAGCGCGGGGCATGCGTTCTTCGGCGATCATGGCGTCGAGGGACAGGCCACCGCCTGGCGGTTCAAGAAGCTGCAGTTCCTCGCGGCGCAGGGGTTCGAGCTGTGCGACCATACGCTCTGGCACGCCAACCTCGGGAAGTACTCCGACGCTGTCGTGCAGGAGCAGATCGCACGCGGCCAGCTCGCGATCGACTCCGCCGTCCCCGGATATCACGTGCGGACGTTCGCGCTCCCCCTCGGCATCTGGCCGAAGAATCGCGCGCTCGCGCACGACGGCGTCTGGCGCGATCCCGCAACCGGACGCGAGGTGCGGTACCATTTCGATGCGGTGCTCGAGGTCGCGGGCGGACCGGCCCGCAACCCCGCGGACCCGGCGTTCGATCCCCTGCACCTGCCCCGGGTCGAGGTATATGGCGATGCCATCGAGCACATGGTCGAGTCGTTGGAGCATCCGCGCGTGGCGACGACCTGCCGCGTGAGCGACAACCACGCATGTTGAGCAACGCGCATCACGCGGTGTCGCGCACACGTGACCCAGAGACCAGCTCCCCGTCGGCCGCGAGTGGCGCACCCATCCGCCATCGTCCGTTCGTCGAGGCCTGGCAGGCGATGCCGGCGTCGGATCCGGAGTGGCATGCGCTGCAGGGCGGGCTGCGGGTGCTCGAACTGGTGGACGCGTGGCTCACGCCCGACGAGCGCATCCCCGCACCGATCGCCGAGCATGTCCTGGCAGTCATCGGGGCACTCGAAGCGATGCCCGTAACGAATGCCGCGCGCGCGATCCTGACCGGGATCGCGATCGCCATCGAGCACGCGGGCGTGCCGGACGTACGGCTCATTGCGCCCCGCCTCATGGCGTACGGCCGCTCGCTCGACTACGACGCCAAGTGGAGCCTCGCGGCCGACATCTATCGGACGCTCGCCATACACATCCTGCCGTCGGCCGACCCCGCCCTCGCCATCGATGCCAACATGCGACTCGGCTATTGCCTGCGCATGCTCGGCGACTTCACGAGCGCAGAGCTCGCGTACGCACAGGCCGCCCAGGTCGCGGCCTCGGCTGGCGACGCATCCCGTGCGCTGCAGGTGCGACTGGGCGACGCGGCGCTCGCGTGGATGCGCGGGAACTTGCCGCTGGCCGAGGAGATCCTCGACGCCACGATCGCGCAGTCGAGGACGGATCCGGAATACGCGGCGGTCCGTGGACTCGCGCTGCACGACCGGGCGGTCGTGGCGCATTCCCGCGGGCAATACGAGCACGCCATCCAGTTCGCCTATGAGGCGCTCCAGCACACGCAAAGCCTGACCGGGCGGGACCGCCTCCTCGGTGACATTGCGAACGCCTTTCAGGCGCTCGGCGTCTACAGCACCGCGCGCGAGGCATACCTTATCCTTGCCGCGACGGCGCAGGAGCAATACGTCCGGTGGGTGGTCGCGGTCAATCTTCTGGAGATCGCCGCGCTCGAAGGGTCGGACCCGATCTTTTGGCAGCAGTCCGCGAAGCTGGAGGCCGAGCGGTTGCCCGGCCCTCTCGAGGCGAGTTATCGGTTCTTCCTGGCCAAGGGCCTCCACACCTTCGGACGGATCGACGAGGCGGCGGTCGCTCTGGGCCAAGCCGGGCAGCTGGCGAGCGCGTACAAGCTCAATCAGCTCTCGTTCGAGATCGACAATTTCCGGAGCGAGATCGCGCGTGGGGAGGCGCAGCACCTGCGCCCAGTGCGACGGACACCAGTGTCCGTCGAGTATGTCGCCACGGCGATCTCCGAGATGCGCGAGCTGGCCGGCCAACCAGCCTGACGCGGGCCGCTACAACCGCCATCCCCGCAGCACGCCGAGCGCCTGGTCGAGCGCGGCCCGTTGCGCGGGATGCTGCGCACGCGAGCGAAGCGTGCCGTACGCATCGAGAGCGAGAGCGAGAGCGGCGGGATCCTGCTCGGCGCCCGCGAGACTCGCGGCGTTGTCGGCCAGACTGGCGAGCGCGAGATCGTCATCGGGGAAACGCGCGGTGACCGCACGCCAGCGCTCGACGCGCTGCCGCGGGCGGGACTCGGTCAGCGCCCAGAGGTGCCATGCCCCGCGGTTCGTTTGATCGATCGCCAGGGCTCGTGCGGCCAACTCTCCGACGACCTCTGGTCCGCGGCCGGTCAACCAATACGCATTGGCCAGGATGACGAGAGCGCGCGCATTGCCCGGCTGCTGCAGCACGACGTGCTCGTAGACCGGGCCCGCTACTTCGGGGATGTCACGATAGGGCTCGACGGCGGTGACGAGGGTGTCGGCGGTGGCGCTGTGGATGAGCGCCATGAGGGCGGCGTGGAGGCGGCCGACGTTCTCATCGGCGCGATAATCCGCGACGGCACGCGCGAGAGCGGCGGCGGCGGCGGCGGCGGCGCAATCGTCAGATGTGGGAGAGGGATCGGACATGCGGCGTAACGGATCGGGTACTGGGGGCGTCAGTGTAGCGGGATGGACGATACGGGAGGGGGCATGAGCGAGACGATTCCAGCGCCCGCGGCACCGCCGGCGCAAAAGTACACGACCGAGCAACTCGCCGCCGTGGGCCAGGTCGCGCTCGCCCGGTTGCATGGATTGAACAATCCGCTGGCGGCGCTACTGGCCGAGGCGCAGCTGCTACAACTGGAGCCGCTGTCGGCCGAGCACGCGGCGGCGGTCGAGCGGATCGTCGAGTTGTGCCGGCGCGTCGTACAGACCGTGCGGGAGATGGATCGGGCGAGCCGTGCCGCGGCCGTCTGACCGACCGCGCAGCACCGTGGTCTTGCGCAACGGCGCTCCATGCATGATACTCCGTGGTGTAATCGCCTGACCCGGTCGCCGTTCTGACTGGAACGGCCCGTGCGCGTGTGAGGGTTCCGCGCGCTTCCGGCAAGACCTGCACAGCCGATTGACGGGCACCTTTACGCTAAGTAGCAGACGCGCGGACAGCGCGCGATCACAAACGCCAGATATACCCCAATGAACGAACGTCGACGCCCTAATCGTCGCGGCCGCGGGCCTCGTCAATACAATCAGCCACCTTCCGACGGCGTCGATTCTGACGGCGGCGAGCCGAATCCGTATCGCGACCCCGCAGAGGACGCCGCGATCGATATCGAGTCCGGACATGCTGCCCGCGCGGATCGCGAATCAGGCGGAGGCAACGGGGGTGAACCGGCGGCCGATCAGGCTGAGGGCGCCGATGGCCGTCTGCGCTCCAATGCGGGGTCCAATGGCGGGGCCAATGGCGGGATGGATCGGGGGACGGGAGAAGCCGTCTCGCACACACCGATGGCGGTCTCTCCGCCGTATGCCGGCGACGGTGTAAGCACGGGCGGCGCAGCCCCCCTGGCGGCACCGAGCCCTTCGTCTCAGCACAATTCCCCACCCCGACAGCCGCATGGGCACAACAACGGCCGCCCCCAGCAAGGGGCGGGGGGCGGGAGCCGTCACGGGCGGCGCAATCGCGGGCGTGGTCCGCGTCGCGAGCAGCATCAGCAGCAACATCAACCGCACGCGCCGCAGAGTCAGAGCGGGCCAGTCGCGCCGATCGTCCCGGACACCGAGGTCGCCGGCTGGTTCGACTCCGCGCGGGACGCGGGCTATATCCGACGCGCCGCCGCGAGCTATCTGGCGGAGCCGGGGGACGCGTTCGTTCCCCTGAACGTCGTGCGGCAGTACGGACTGCGGCGGGGCGACGCCGTCCTGGCAACCGCGGGACGCGACCATCGCGGGCGCCTCACCGTGGTTGAAATCACTCAGATCAATGATGACGACCCGGCCGTCGCGCTACGGCGCCCGGATTTCAGCGCGCTCACGGCCTCGTATCCGGAGCGGAAGCTGACGCTCGAAACGGGGCGCGCCGCCAAGGGCGGGCCGGAGCTGACGCGGCGCGCGATCGACCTCATCGCGCCCATCGGCTACGGCCAGCGCGCGCTGATCGTGGCACCGGCCCGCGCCGGAAAGACGATGCTGTTGCAGGCGATAACGGAAGGGGTGGCGATCAACCATCCGGACGCCGTGCTCCTCGTCCTCCTCGTCGACGAGCGCCCCGAGGAAGTC
>PLLD01000121.1 GCA_003141205.1 Gemmatimonadota bacterium | reverse complement strand
GCGGGGCGCGCATGCAGGAGGGCATCCTCTCCCTCATGCAGATGGCCAAGACGTCCGCGGTCCTGTCCCAGCTCACCGAACGGCGAATTCCGTACGTGTCGATCCTCACGAACCCGACCACGGGCGGCGTGAGCGCGAGCTTCGCCATGCTGGGGGATGCCATCATCGCCGAGCCCGGCGCGGTCATTGGCTTCGCCGGGCCTCGCGTGATCAAGCAGACGCTCGGTCAGGAGCTCCCGGAAGGCTTTCAGACCGCGGAATTCCTGCTCGAGCACGGCATGCTCGATGACGTCGTGCACCGCCGCGACCTCAAGACGACCGTGGGCCAGCTGCTCCGCCACATGAGCGGGAAGCCGGCGCTGTCGGGGTGGACGGCGCCCTGAGCACGGCTGCCGGCTCCCGCACCCGTCGCACAACCCCCTCCAGATCCGCCGGACGCCTCTCGTACCGGGAGGCTCTGGACTACCTGTTCGCACGCACCACCGGCAAATGGAAGCTCGGCCTCGAGCGCATGGAGGCCCTCCTCGGCCGGATCGGCCACCCCGACAAACAGCTCAAGGTCTTCCACGTCGCCGGCACGAACGGCAAGGGGAGCGTCTGTGCCACCCTCGACGCCGCGCTCCGCGCCCCGGGCCGCAAGGTGGCGCTGTATACCTCCCCCCACCTCGTCGACTTCCGCGAACGCTTCCTCATCGATGGCGTCCCCATCACCGAGGATGACGTCACCGACTGGATCGCCCGCCGCACCCCCCTCGTCGAGCGACTCGGCGCGACCTTCTTCGAGGCCACGACCGCGATGGCCTTCGAGCTTTTCGCGCGGGCCGAGGTGGACGTCGCGGTGATCGAGGTCGGGCTCGGCGGTCGGCTCGATGCGACCAACGTCATCGATCCCCTGGTCGCGGGCGTGACATCGATCGGCATCGATCACGTCGAGTTTCTGGGCCACACCCACGAGCAGATCGCCCTCGAGAAGGCGGGGATCTTCAAACGTGGGCGGCCCGCGATCATCGGCGAGCGCGATCCCGCGATCCGCGCGCTGTTAGCGCGGCTCGCGCACAAGGCGGGTGCGGACCCGGTTCGCCTGGTCGCCAACGAGGCCACGATCACCGATATCCGCCTCGAGCCGCTCGACGGAACGGCGTTCACGCTCGCGCTGCCGTCGGGCACGGCGCACCTGCGTACCCCGCTCGCGGGCGCGCATCAGGCGACCAACACCGCGCTCGCCCTCATGCTGCTCGACGCGGCCGGCCCCGAATACGCGCTGTCGCCTGGTCGCGCGCAGGGCGCGCTCGATCGCGTGGTCCTCCCCGGGCGGTTCCACCGGCATGGCCGGTTCATCCTCGATGTCGCGCACAACCCCGACGGCGCCGCCGTCCTGGCGGACACGCTGCGCGCCGTCGACCCTCCCCGCCCCGTCACCGCCGTGCTGAGCGTGCTCGCCGACAAGGATTGGCGCGGGGTCATGGACGCGCTCGCCCCCGTCGTCGACCTCTTTCTCGTCACAAACGCCCCGTCGGCGCCGAGCGCACGCGCCTGGCTGCCCGAAGCGGCGCTCACGTACGCGACTGCCCGCGATTGGAAGGCCGAGCTCGAGCCCGACTTCGATCGAGCGCTCGAACGCGGTGACGCGACAGGCGGCACGGTCCTCGTCACCGGGTCGTTTCACACCGTTGGAGATGCGCTGGCCCGCTTGCCCGTTCCTTCGGCCACGGGATAAGTTCAGCCATGTCCGTCGGACCGCTGCCGGGCTTCCGGGATTTCTACCCCGCGGAGTTCGCCGAACGGGCGTACATCCTCCGCATGTGGCGCGCCGTCGCGCACCGCTACGCCTTGTTGGAGTACGACGGCCCCCCGCTCGAGCCGACGGACCTGTACACGCGCAAGAGCGGCGAGGAGATCGTGGGCCAGCTGTACAATTTCACTGACAAAGGGGACCGCGAGATCGCCCTCCGACCCGAGATGACCCCCACCCTCGCCCGTATGGTCGCCGCACGGGCCGAGGCGCTGCGCAAGCCGGTGCGGTGGTTCTCCATTCCGCAGCTCTTCCGCTACGAGCGGAAGCAGAAGGGGCGCCTGCGCGAGCACTTCCAGCTCAACGTCGACATCGTCGGCGAGAGCGACGTGTCCGCGGACGCTGAGCTGCTCGCCTGCGCGATCGACTCGGTGCGGGAGTTCGGCCTCACCTCCAAGGATGTCCGCGCCCGTGTATCCGATCGCCGCCTTCTCTCGGCCCTCCTGCTCCACTCCGGAGTCCCCGAAGCAGCTCTGCCGGCCGTCTACGCCGTCGTCGACAAGATCGAGCGGCAGTCCCCCGCCATCACGGGCGAGCGTCTCGCTCTCGCCGGACTCGGGCCGTCGATCATCGATCGAGTCATCGGCCTCATTCAGCCGACGACCGTCGACGACCTGGCCAAGCGCTACGCCGACATTCCGGCGATTCGCGAGCCCGTCGACCGCCTCCGCCGCTACTTCGCCTATCTCGCGGCGCTCGGTGTCGGCGACTGGGTCCAGCTCGATCTCTCGATCGTGCGCGGTCTTGCGTACTACACGGGGATCGTGTTCGAGCTCTTCGATGCCACGGGCGATCTGCGTGCGATCTGCGGTGGCGGACGCTACGACACCCTGCTCTCGACGGTTGGCGGCGTCGACCTGCCCGCGCTGGGATTCGGAATGGGCGATGTCGTGTTGGCCGAGCTGCTGCGCGCGCGGGGGCTCATGCGCCCCGACACCTTTCCGATCGATGTCTGGATCGCCGCCGAGGAGGGTGTGCCGATCGAAAGCATCATGCGCGAGGCCGCTCGACTCCGGGCCGAAGGACGCTCGGTGGAGTACCCGTTGCGGCATCAGTCTCTCTCCAAACAGAAGCAAGCGGCCCGCGCACTCGGCGCCCGCGACATCGTGACCCTGACCAAGTAATGGCCGACGACCGAAAGCTTCCGACCCGCGCCGACGATTTCAGCGCGTGGTACAACGAGCTCGTGCTCCGTGCCGAGCTGGCCGATTATAGCCCGGTGCGCGGGTGCATGGTCATCCGTCCCCCGGGGTACGGGATCTGGGAGCGGATGCAGCGCGCGCTGGACGACATGTTCAAGGAAACCGGGCACCAGAACGCGTACTTCCCCCTGTTCATCCCGGAGAGCTTTCTCCGCAAGGAAGCGCAGCACGTCGAAGGGTTCGCGCCCGAGACCGCGGTCGTGACAATCGGCGGCGGCAAGGTGCTCGACGAGCCCCTCGTCGTCCGGCCGACCTCCGAGACGATCATCTATGCGATGTTCGCCAAGTGGGTGCAGAGCTACCGCGACCTCCCGATCCTGATGAACCAATGGGCCAACGTCGTACGCTGGGAAATGCGCACTCGACTCTTTCTGCGCACGCTCGAGTTCCTCTGGCAGGAAGGGCATACCGCGCACGCGACCCACGACGAGGCGGAGACCGAAGCGCGGCAGATGCTCGGCATCTACCGCAAGTTCATGGAAGAGTGGGTCGCCATGCCCGTCGTGACCGGACAGAAATCCGATTCCGAGCGTTTCGCGGGCGCGCTCCGCACGTACTCGTGCGAAGCGATGATGCAGGACAACAAGGCGCTCCAGGCGGGCACCTCGCACAACCTGGGGCAGAATTTCGCGAAGGCATTCGATCTGACCTTCCAGACGGAATCCGGCGAGACGGCCCACGCGTGGAACACGAGCTGGGGAGTGTCGACACGGCTCATCGGAGGCCTCGTCATGACGCACGGGGACGACGTGGGACTCCGCGTGCCCCCACGGCTTGCCCCGATCGAGCTCGTGATCGTCCCGATCTACAAGACCGACGCGGAGCGGGCCCGCGTGATCGAGGTGGCGCAGGGGGTTCGCGCCGCGCTCTCCGGTCCGGGCAGTGGCGTGCCGATCCGCACGCACGTCGATGTGCGCGAGCACCTCAAGCCCGGCGCCAAGTACTACGACTGGGAGCTCCGCGGCGTGCCGATCCGGATGGAGTTGGGGCCCCGAGACCTCGACCGCGAGCAGGCGGTGATCGTCCGACGCGACACGCGAGAAAAGCAACCCGTCCCCCTCGCGACGATCGGCGAGGCGGTCCGCGGACTCCTCACGCGCATACAGGGTGACATGTTCGCCGCGGCGCGGGAGCGGCGCGAGGCGCACTCGGTACGCGAGCCGGTCACGTACGACCGCTTCCGCGAGATCATGGAGGGAGAAGGGGCATTCGTGTATGCCGGATGGTGTGGCGGAGCGGAGTGTGAGGCCCAGGTGAAGACCGACACGAAGGCCACGATTCGCGTGCTGCCCGATCCGGAGTTCCGCTCCCCCGAGGCGCCCACGCGGTGCCTGCGCTGCGATCAACCGGTTAAGTCGGAGGCGCTGTGGGCGCGAGCGTACTGACGACGGCAAGCGCCTTCCCCCGCGTCGATGGAGCGCTCTGGTGCGAGTCCGTTCCACTGGCTCGCATCGCCGACGCCATCGGCACGCCCGTCTACGTCTATTCCGCCGGCGCGGTGCGCGCGCAGTACGCCGCACTCGATGCCGCACTCGAGCCGATCCCGCATCGCATTCACTACAGCGTCAAGGCCAACGGCAACCTGGCGCTGCTGCGGCTCGTACGATCCCTCGGCGCAGGGGTCNNAAGACGGCCCGCGAGCTCCGCGAGGCGCTCGACGCGGGCGTGCTGCTGATCAACGTCGAGTCCGAAGCCGAAGCCGAGCTGCTGAGCGGGATCGCCGTCCGCGCGGGCGTGACGGCTCCGGTCGCGTTGCGGATCAACCCCGAAGTCATGGTCGATACCCCCCACCCGTACACGCGCACGGGGGAGCGCGGGATGCGCTTCGGCATCCCGGTCGATGACGCGTTGGCGGTGGCGCAGCGCGTGCACCGGCTTCCGGGCATTCGCCTCGTCGGCCTCGATGCCCACATCGGCTCGCAGATCACCG
>PLLD01000201.1 GCA_003141205.1 Gemmatimonadota bacterium | reverse complement strand
CCACGCGGACGCCGCGTTCCTGCCAGGGTTGGGCTTCGGCGTCACGATCCAGCCAGGCCCGATCACCCGTGAGATGGTCGTCGGCCTGTTCCCGCATCCGACGAGCGTCGTGCACGAGTGGCTCACCGGTGCGCAGATCCTGACCGTTCTCGAGCAGAGCGCCACAAACCTGCGGCCGGCCGACGCTCTCGACCGCGTCGGCGGGCTGGTGCAGACTGCAGGGATGCGTTGGACGATCGACCTCACGCAGCCGGCGGGCCACCGCATCCGCGACGCGTGGGTGGGCGATCGCCCGCTCGACCCAGGCCGCAGCTACTCCGTCGTGACAAACGGTGGACTGCTACAGGGGGCCTATCGCTATACCGCGTTCGCGCAGGGCGCCGGCATCGTGCGCGATGAGAAATCGTTCGCCACGGTGCTCGAAGCTGCCCTGCGCGCCAAGAGAACCGTGCGTGCCCCTCGTCTGGGCGCCATCACTCTGGTGACCTGATGCCCACCGCGCTCCGCCGTTGCTTGACCGTAGTGCTGCTTTCGTCAATGGCCGCGTGCACTCGCGGGTCCGACCGGCCACCGGTGCCGCCTGCGTCGAGTGTCGCGGGGCCGATGGACTACACGCCCCCGCCCGACTCACTCATCCCGAACGACGAGCTTGGGGCATCCATCCGTCGCGGTCTCGCCCTGGTCACTCACACCACCGACAGTTTGCCGGCCTACGCGACGGGGTCCTTGCAGTGCGCGAGCTGCCACATCGACGCCGGCCGGCGCCGCGACGCGGCGGGGTTGCTCGGGGTGTACTCGCGCTTCCCCAAGTACATGGACCGGTCCGGGGCGGTCGTTCCGGTCGAGGATCGGGTCAACTATTGCTTCACCCGCAGTCTTGCGGGGAACAGGATTCCCAACGACAGCCGAGAGATGCAGGACATCGTCGCGTACCTGGCGTACATCTCTCTCGGCGTGCCGGCGGGGCGCCATGTCATGGGCGAAGGCATGCCCAAGATGCCCAAGCTCACCGGCGACAGTGGCCGCGGGTCGCTGATTTTCGCGACGACCTGTGCGGTGTGTCACGGTCAGGACGGACAGGGGACCCCGCCCGCATTCCCGGCGCTGTGGGGACCCAAGTCCTTCAGTATCGGCGCATCGATGGCCCGTGAGGAGCGGGCGGCGTCGTTCATCCAACACTTCATGCCGCAGAACAAGCCGGGGTCGCTCACCGATCAGCAGGCATACGACGTCGCCGCCTATGTCGATTCTCACGTGCGGCCAGACTCACCGGGCAAAGAAGATGATTGGCCCTCGGGCGGGGCGCCGTACGACGTGCCGTACAATACAAAGGGACACGTCGCCTATCGCCCGCCGTCCGCGAAGCTGTTCCCGCGCCCGCATCCGCCGACGACCCTCGTCCCAGCGCCCGCGTCGATCATGAAATCACCGGCGTCGATGCGGGCGAAAGGGCAGAAGTGACGACATCTGCGCCAGATGCCGAAAACGATTGGCATCTACCGGCTTCGTGCCGCCACCGTCTACGATTATGGTGTCCGCGCGATGCTGCTCACCACGCCCGGTTCGCTCATTCCGCGCGCGAGCTGGGACCTTCTCACCCGGAGTAGATGATGGCAGACAAACACAACGCTCGTGATACGGCGTCTGGTCGCCGCGGTTTTATTGGCAGGATCATCGCTGGCGCGGCCGGCTTGGTAGCGGCGGGATCGACGACACGCGTCCTCGGTGCCGCCACGACCGCGGGAACGGGCCACTCGCGATCCACCGCTCCGGGCGACGACTGGATGAAGGAGCTCACGGCACCGCACCGCACGGTGCTCGACATAACGGCCCTCAAGAACGGGAAGCCCCTCGTTCAGGGAAAAAACTTCCTCGACGGGTGGCGCGACGCGTTCAAGACACCCGAGCACGACGTGAATCTCGTCATGGGTATTCACGGGGAAGCGGCTCCGTTCCTGCTCAACGACGCGTTGTGGCAGCGCTACACGATCGGGCAGCTATACGAGGTGACGGACGGCGGAACGAAAGCCCCCGCACTTCGCAACGTGTTCATATCGGCGCACGCGGCGGCGGCCGGTCTCGTTACGCCGGAGCAGTCCATCGAGAGCCTGCAGCAGCGGGGCGTCCGATTCATCATCTGCATGAACACGATCGCCAACACGACGAAAAAACTTGCAGCGGCCGGCCTGGGTTCACCCGACGAAATTCATGCCGCCATCATGGCCGGCCTCCTGCCGGGGGTGATCACGGTGCCCGCGATAAACGTGGCGCTGGCGCAGCTGCAGGAGCACGGGGTGAAATACGAGAAGGTCGAGTAACGGAGATCAAGTCCACGCGCCGCCCGTACGTGGTCATGAACTCAATCGGGGCGGCCGGATTCGAACCGGCGACCTCCTGCTCCCAAAGCAGGCGCGCCGATATACGAAAACCATCAATCTAACGGCGCACAGAGGGCGAACCGGGCATCGGTGCCGGACTTCACCCCCCGAAATGCCGGAACTTGCCGGGAGAAACAGCCCCCCGAACAGCCCCCCGACGAGCTAAGACGTCGTGTCTGGGCGAACCTTATCGCGCCCACGGAGAAGACCGAGCAACGCAGGGTCGTACGACTCCTCGAGCTGCTGCGCTTTGCGGTCTACTCCCTCTCTCAGGCCCGGGCATCCTCGCTGACGGCGACTTGCAACTGGCGCGGCATCGGCCGTACGATGGAGCATGGCCCGCGACACGTCGTTCCTACTGCAGGATGAGCCGCTCTGTTGTCCGCGTGGACACCGCGTGCCGAAGCATTTCTGGCTGGCGGGCAAGGACCGGATGATCGCGGGCTACCGTTGTCAGTTCCGCGCCTCTAATGGCGACCGCGAGTGCGGATCGGGCGTGTTGCAGCTACAGATTCCGAACGTGCGGTTCCTCGTCGCCGCGTCGAGTGCCGAGCTCCATCGCATGGAATCAGCGCAAATGACGCTGCCGGAAATTCGCGATTACCTCGGGCTTAGGTGGAGGGTTCCATGATCCAGTTATTTGTCAATTCCACGGATGTGGTGGGTAGTGGGTCAGTTTGAAAGTCACTCAAGGGGAGCCGCGTCTAATGGTTGAAGCGTTTGATAGACTCTACCAAGAACCTGTAGAGCAGGGTTGATGACGCTCCGCCGGGTTACGATCGCTACGCGAGCGTCCCGTTTCGCTTGCGGCCATTGTTGCAGCGAAACGGGACGCTCGCGTAG
>PLLD01000321.1 GCA_003141205.1 Gemmatimonadota bacterium | reverse complement strand
CCCGGCTCGCCGATGGACTGGGCAGCGATGACACCCACCGCCTCCCCGATCTCGACGATCTTGCCGGTGGCGAGGTTGCGGCCGTAGCAGGTGCGGCAGACGCCCTCGCGCGCCTCGCACACGAGCACTGAACGCATCTTGACGGGGACGCCCGCTTCGATGGTCTTGCGCGCTGCCTCGTCGCTGATCACGGTGCCCGCCGCGACGAGCACCTGGCCGCCGACGACGATGTCCTCAGCGGAGACACGGCCAGCGATCTTCTCGAAGATGGGCTCGCTCTTCGCCCGCTCGGGGGTGATGTCGCGAACCCAGATTCCGTTGGTGGTGCCGCAGTCCTCCTCGCGCACGATCACGTCCTGGGCGACGTCAACGAGACGCCGAGTCAGGTAACCGGAGTCGGCGGTGCGCAGGGCGGTGTCGGCGAGACCCTTGCGCGTGCCGTGTGTCGAGATGAAGTACTCGAGCACGGACAGACCCTCGCGGAAGTTCGACTTGATCGGGCTCTCGATGATCTCGCCGATGCCGCCCGTGAGCTTCTTCTGTGGCTTCGCCATGAGACCGCGCATCCCCGCCAGCTGGCGGATCTGGTCGCGGGACCCACGCGAGCCGGAATCGAACATCATGAAGACCGGGTTGTACCCGCCGAGCGACTCGCGCATCGCCTTCACCATCGCGTCCGCGACATCGTTGTTCGCGTGCGTCCAGGTGTCGATGACTTTGTTGTAGCGCTCGCCGTTCGTGATGTTGCCCGTCTGATACGCGCGCTGGAACCGCTCCACGCGCTGCTCCGCCTCGCGCAGCAGCGTTTCCTTCTCCGCCGGGATGTGCAGGTCCTCGATCCCGATCGACACGCCACCGCGCGTGGCGTTCCGGAATCCGAAGTCCTTGAGCCGGTCGAGGAACTCGACCGTCTGCGCGAGTCCCGCCCTCCGATACGACTCGAACACGAGCTCGCCCAGCGCCTTCTTCTTCATCTCGCGGTTCTGGAACCCGATCTCCGCCGGGACGATCGCGTTGAAGAGCACGCGGCCGACGATCGTTTCCACCCACCGCTCCCCCTCCATGTCGTTGACACGGAAGTGGACCGGCGTGTGATAGTCGACCCGTCCCTGCGCGAGCGCGACCTCGACTTCGCTAGAGGTGGCGTAATACGGCGCCTTCTTGACCAGCTGCTCGAAATCGGGGCCGGCCCGCGTCGCGAAATAGCACCCGAGCACGATGTCCTGGCTCGGCTCCGCCACGGGACGTCCATCCGACGGCTTGAGGATGTTGTTGGACGACAGCATGAGCAACCGGCACTCGATCTGCGCCTCCGGCGAAAGCGGCACGTGCACCGCCATCTGATCGCCGTCGAAGTCGGCGTTGAACGCCGCGCAGACGAGGGGGTGAATGCGAATGGCCTTCCCCTCGACGAGAACGGGCTCGAACGCCTGGATGCCCAGCCGGTGCAGCGTCGGGGCCCGGTTGAGCAGCACCGGGTGGTCGCGGATGATCTCCTCGAGGATCTCGTAGACCTCCGGCGACTCGCGCTCGACGATCTTCTTCGCGCGCTTGACCGTTTCCGCGATCCCCTTCTCCACCAGCTTGTGGATGATGAACGGCTTGAACAGCTCGAGCGCCATCGCCTTCGGCAGCCCGCACTGGTGCAGCTCGAGCTCGGGGCCGACGACGATCACCGACCGGCCGGAGTAATCGACGCGCTTGCCCAGCAGGTTCTGCCGGAAGCGCCCCTGCTTCCCCTTCAGCATGTCGGACAGCGACTTGAGCGGCCGCTTCCCGCGCCCGCGGATCGCCTTCGAGCGACGTCCGTTGTCGAACAACGCGTCCACCGCCTCCTGCAACATCCGCTTCTCGTTGCGCAGGATGACTTCCGGCGCCCGGTGCGTGATGAGCTTCTGCAACCGGTTGTTCCGGTTGATGACTCGGCGATAAAGGTCATTCAGGTCCGACGTCGCGAAGCGCCCGCCATCCAGCGGGACCAGCGGCCGCAGGTCCGGCGGAATGACCGGCACGACATCGAGGATCATCCATTCGGGCTTGTTGCGGACATCGCCCGACTCCCCCGAGTTGCGGAAGGCGTCGACGATCTTGAGGCGCTTCAGCATCTGCTTCTTGCGATGCTGCGAGCCCTCGACCGCGACCTGCGTGCGCAGCATGTCCGCCGTCTTGTCGACGTCGATCCGCCGCAGAAGATCCCGCACCGCCGGCGCCCCGATGTCGGCGTGGAAGGCCTGATCCCCCTCCTCCTTCGCCTTCTGGCGCAGCGCCAGGTACTCCTCCTCGTCGAGGAGCTGATTCGGCCGCACTTCCTGCTTCCCCGGCTCGATGACGATATAGGCCGAGTAATAGATGACCTTCTCGAGATCGCGCAGGGTGACGTCGAGCAGGTTCCCCATCGGGCTCGGCAACGTCTTGAAGAACCAGATGTGCGCGACCGGCACCGCGAGCTCGATGTGTCCCATCCGCTCGCGCCGCACCTTGCTCAGCGTGACTTCCACGCCGCATCGATCGCAGATCACACCGCGATAGCGGATCCGCTTGTACTTGCCGCAATGACACTCCCAGTCCTTGACCGGGCCGAAGATGCGCTCGCAGAAGAGCCCATCCTTCTCCGGCTTGAACGACCGATAGTTGATCGTCTCCGGCTTGAGAACCTCGCCCCACGACCACCAGGTCCGCAGCCCGGCCATCTCGAGCCGCTCGCGCTCCTTGGGATCCTTGGGGCCGCGGATCTCCTCCGGAGAGGCGATCCGAATCTGTATGAAATCGAACGATGAAGCCCGCGTCTCACGCGCGCTGCGAAAATCGATCATGTGCTATACCTCCCCGCGGGAACCGTTACCGGTCCCGTTGCCGCCACCATAGCCTTCCTCGGTGGCGCCGAGCGTCACTCTGATTCCCAGGGCCTGCAGTTCCTTGACGAGAACGTTGAACGATTCCGGGATCCCGGGCTCGGGCAGGTTCTGCCCCTTCACGATCGCCTCGTAGACGCGGCTGCGCCCGTTGACGTCGTCCGACTTCACCGTGAGGATCTCCTGGAGCGTGTGCGCCGCACCGTACGCCTCGAGCGCCCACACCTCCATCTCGCCGAAGCGCTGTCCGCCGAACTGCGCCTTCCCGGCGAGCGGCTGCTGCGTCACGAGGGAATACGGTCCGATGCTCCGGGCGTGAATCTTGTCGTCCACCAGGTGGGACAGCTTGAGCATGTAGATCTCGCCCACCGTGACGGGGCTCGCGAACATCTCCCCGGTCCGGCCATCGCGGAGGCGGACCTTCCCCCCCGGCGTCGTGCCGGCCAGCCGCATCAGCTCGACCGCGGCCTGATCGATGTCCGCGTCCGCGGCACTCTTGATGAGTGCCGACAGCCCCGGAAGCTCCTCGCTCGCGAGAATATCCGCCGGCGCACGCTCGCGTCCGCGCGTCAGCTCGGTCACGACCTTACGGTCCGCCGCGCGTGACGCATCGGCCTCGCTCGCATCCTCGACGCGCTCCTTGTGAAATTCGATCCCGTGCTGCAGCTCGGTCCGCTCGCGCTCGGCCAGCTCCTTCGCCGCCGCGATGAGGAACTCCTTCGCCCGAGCATAGATCGCCTTCGTCGACGCCGATCGCCCGCGCTCACTCAGATCGTTGAGCGATGCGTCCGCCAGAAGCTTGACGCGCTCCTTGAGAACGACGCGCGTCGGCGCGATGTCCGCCAGAATCCCGCGCACGTCCGCATCCGAGATCGCGAACTCGGGCGTCGCCGTGAGTGCCAGCGCGGACCGCGCCGTCACCAGGCCCGAGAGCTTGAGCAGCAGCCCGATCTCGCGCTCGTTCGTCCCCTGGAAGACCGGGGTCTTGGCGTAGAACCCAAGCGTCTTGGCGACCCACCCAAGGTGCGTCTCCAGGATCTGCCCCACGTTCATTCGGCTCGGAACGCCGAGCGGGTTCAACACGATGTCCACCGGCCGCCCGTCGGGGAGGAACGGCATGTCCTCCTCCGGGACGATCCGGGCCACGATCCCCTTGTTCCCGTGCCGGCCGGCCATCTTGTCGCCGACGGAGATCTTCCGCTTCTCCGCTAGATACACCTTCACGAGCTGAATCACGCCGGGCGGCAGCTCATCGGGCTGCAGGATCCGGTCGATCCGCTCCTCCGCCTTCTCCTCGATCTTGGCCTTCTCATCGTTGGCCGCGTCGATCACCACACGGATCTTCTCGTTGACGGCCTTGTTCTCGACACGGAACGTCTTGAGGTCGACCGTCGACAGCTTGAGCGTACCCAGGAACTCGCCACTCAGCTTCGTTCCCGCCGGGATCGCCTCTTCGACCGTGCCGCTCTTGAGCGCGAGCGCCACCGTCTGCCCCTCCAGCATCGCCACGAGGTCGGCGTCCCGCACGTCGTTGACGCGGATCTTCTCCTCGCCCTCGAGCCGGCGCACCTCGCCGATCCGCTCACCCCGATCCTTCTCGACGACCTGATCCTCGACACGCGAGAAGATCTTCACGTCGATGACCACCCCTTCCATGCCGGGCGGAACCTTCAGCGACGAGTCCTTCACGTCCTTCGCCTTCTCGCCGAAGATGGCCGTGAGGAGCTTCTCCTCCGGGCTCAGCTCCGTCTCCCCCTTCGGCGTGATCTTGCCGACGAGGACATCCCCCGGCTTCACATGCGCACCGATCCGCACGATCCCGCGCTCGTCGAGGTCCGTCAGCGACTCCTCGGCCACGTTCGGGATCTCGCGCGTGATCTCTTCCTGCCCACGCTTCGTGTCGCGCACGTGCAGCTCGAGCTCCTGGATGTGGACGGACGAGTAGATGTCGTCCTTCACCAGCCGCTCGGACAGGATGATCGCGTCCTCGAAATTGTGCCCGTACCACGGCATGAACGCCACCGTCACGTTCGCGCCGAGGGCGAGCTGCCCGCCTTCCGTCGCCGCGCCGTCGGCCAGGATCTCCCCCGCCTTCACCTTCTGCCCCTGCGCCACGAGCGGACGCTGGTTGATCGCGGTGTCCTGGTTCGTGCGCCAATACTTCTTCAGCCGATACCGGTCGTGCTGCGTGAGCCGCGCCAGCGGACGGTCCGCCGCCCCCTTCACGTTCTCCGCATGGCCGGCGTCGACGATGATCTCGTCCGCCGTCACGCGCGTGATCACACCGGCGCGCTTGGCGATGATGACCGCGCCCGAGTCGACGGCGACCTTCTGCTCGAGCCCCGTCCCCACGAGCGGGGTCTGGGGGTTGAGCAACGGCACGCTCTGCCGCTGCATGTTCGAGCCCATGAGGGCCCGGTTCGCGTCGTCGTGCTCGAGGAAGGGAATGAGCGCCGCGGCGATCGAGACGAGCTGCTCCGGCGCCACATCCATGTAATCGATCCGGTCCGGCAGCGTGAGCGGCGCGTCCCCCTGGTGCCGGCACAGCACGAGCGGCTCGACGAACGTCCCGTCCGGATTGAGCGGCGTGTTCGCCTGCGCGATCGTCGCATCCTCCTCACGGTTCGCATCCAGCCAGGCGATCTCCTCGGTCACCTTCCCGCTCCGCACCACGCGGTACGGCGTCTCGATGAAGCCGAGATCGTTGACGCGGGCGTAGCACGCGAGCGACGTGATGAGTCCGATGTTCGGACCTTCCGGCGTCTCGATCGGGCACATGCGCCCGTACTGCGAGTAGTGCACGTCGCGCACCTCGAATCCGGCGCGCTCGCGCGTGAGTCCGCCGGGGCCCAGCGCCGACAGCCGGCGCTTGTGCGTGAGCTCCGCCAGCGGATTCGTCTGGTCCATGAACTGCGACAGCTGCGACGATCCGAAGAAGGCCTGGATCACCGCCGATACCGTCCGCGCATTCACCAGGTCGTCGAGCGAGATCTTCTCCGGATCGGTGTTGATCGACATGCGCTCCTTGACCAGCCGCGCCATGCGCGACAGGCCCACGGAGAACTGGTTCGCGATCAACTCGCCGACCGAGCGGATGCGGCGATTCCCGAGGTGGTCGATGTCATCGGTATGACCGCGCCCCTCGTGCAGCTCCACGAGGTACCGGATGATCGCGACGAAATCTTCGCGCGTGAGCACCGTTTCGTCGGCCGGGCGGTTGAGGCCGAGCCGCTGGTTGATCTTGTAGCGCCCGACGCGGCCGAGATCGTACCGCTTGGGCGAGAAGAACAGACGCTCGAGGGCCTGCTTCGCGGTCTCCTTGTTCGGCGCATCCCCGGGGCGCAGCAGCGCGTAGATCTGCTTGAGCGCCTCTTCCTCGGAGTGCGTCGGGTCCTTCAGCAACGTGTTCTTGATGAGGGTCGACTCCACGCGTCCCGAGGTCGCGAAGACGTACACCCGCGCGATCTCCGCCTTCCGCAACTTCTTGATCAGCGTCTGCGTGAGCGTGTCATCCGCCTCGGCCAGAACCTCGCCCGAGTCGGTCGCGACAACGTCGCGCGCCAGGACGTGCGGCTCATCGCGCTCGCCGCGCTCGAATGCGTCGAGCTCATCGCGCAGATCGGCCGTCGTGTACGACGCGAACACCTTGATCTTCCGATACTTCAGCTCGCGCAGCCGCTCGGCCAGCTCCTCGGTGAGCTCGGTCCCTACCTCGATCGTGCGCTCCGCCTCGGCCGCGGCCTGCTCGGCCCGCGCCTTCTTGGTCTTCGGCTTCGGCGCTTCGGGGTCGTGCTCCCGACCGGGCAGCACCAGTGGCTCGGCGATGATCGCCGCCGTCAGCTCGCGCTGCTCCTGCCGGTTCTGCCGGATCTTGGTCAGGTCGAGCGACCGGATCCCGAAGAAGAGATGGTAGATGTCGCTGTCGCTCCCGTACCCGAACGCCCGCAGCAGCGCCGTGGCCGGAAACTTCTTCTTCTTGTCGATGTGGACGTAGATCACGTCGTGGATGTCGACGGTGAACTCGACCCACGATCCGCGGAACGGAATGATGCGCGCCGAGATGAGGCGCTGGCCGTTCGGGTGCGTCGACTCCTCGAACACCGCGCCCGGGGACCGGTGCAGCTGGCTCACGACGACGCGCTCCGCACCGTTGATCACGAAGGTGCCGAGCGGGGTCAGGAGCGGGAGCTCGCCGAGATAGACTTCCTTCTCGATGATGTTCCGCGGGCGCTTGACGCCGTTGACGTCTTCGTTGATCACGAGCTGCAGCGTCGCCTTCAGGGGCGCCGAGTAGGTCATGTCCCGCTCGATGCACTCCTCGACCGTGTACTTCGGCTCGCCGAGCGAGTACTTCACGAACTCGAGCGAGAAGTTCTCGTGGACGTCCGCAATCGGGAACAGGTCCTTGAAGACCCGTTCGAGACCGACGTCTTCCCTGTGCTTGGACGCGGCATCGAGCTGCAGGAGCGCGTCAAACGCCCGCGTCTGAATGTCCAGGAGGTGGGGCATCTGCATCCCCCCCTCGAGCTTCGCGAAGGAAATCTGCTTCATCGTCGTGTCGGGCATCGGTACCTCTTTAAAAAGCTTCGCGTGGCGGCTGTGCCACGGGCACACCAAAAGCCCCCATCCTGACCCATCTCCCGTCGGGGAGTGAGCGAGCGGGAGGGCCCCACGCGATCGGCGATCGTAAGCACATCAAGCGCGACATCATCAAGCNNGCGACATCATCAAGCGCGACATCGGCGGGGGCGCCGGGGGCGGAGCCCCCCGGAAACCGGAGCGGCCCACGTCCCCCGTACAGCGGTACTCGGCCTCACTTGATCTCGACGGACGCTCCCTGCTCCTCCAACTTCGCCTTGAGCGTGTTGGCCTCGTCCTTGGAGACCCCGGCCTTCACCGTCTGCGGAGCGCCGTCGACGAGATCCTTGGCCTCTTTCAGTCCGAGGCCCGTGATCTCGCGCACGACCTTGATGACCTGGATCTTCTTCGCGCCGACTTCCTTGAGCATGACGGAGAACTCCGTCTGCTCTTCCACCGCCGCCGCCGCCCCGCCACCAGCGCCCGCTCCACCCACGGCCGGTGCCGCCGCGGCCGGTGCGGCCGCGATCGTGACGTTGAACCTGCTCTTGAATACATCGATCAGCTCGGCGAGCTCGAACACCGACATGTTGCCGATCGCTTCGAGAATCTCGTCCTTGCCCAAACCTGTCGCTGCCGTCGCCATGTCCTCTCCTCGTGGATACTAATCGTTGGATCCTATGTCCGGTTCCGATGACCGGCCCCCACATTCGACCTGCCGTTCTGGACTTCTCCTACGCCGATTCCTTCTGTGCATGCAGGGCCGACAGCGCGCCGGCAAACGTCGACAGCACGCCGGCCAGCGCGCCCACAAATCCGGCCAGAGGGTATTGCATACTCGCGCCGAGCTCGGCCAGCATCTGCTCCCGCGGCGGCATCGTCGCGAGTCGCTTCACCTGCGCCGAGCTGAGCGCCCGTCCGTCGAGCAGACCACCCTTGACCTCGGGCTTCTGCTCGAATTCCCTGGCGAAATCGCTCAGGACCTTCGCCGCCGTCACCGGATCGCCCCCGATCACGACACCCGTGGGACCGCGGAGCCGCGTTCCCATGAGCCCACTCTCGTTCACCGCCCGGAGGGCCAGCGTGTTCTTGATCACGACGTACTCGACGCCCGCCTTGCGCAGGCGCCGCCGAAGCTCCGTCATCCGCTTCACGGTGAGCCCCGTGAAATCGGTGTAGTAAAGCGCTTTCGCGCCGCGCATCTTGGTCGAGAGCTCCTCGACCAGCCGCTCCTTCTCCGCTCGCTGCATATCGTCGCTCGTCCCCGTTACACGCGGTAAGGAGTGGTGTCGACCGGAATCCCCAGCCCCATCGTGCTGGACACGGTGACGGTGCGAATGAACACCCCCTTGGCCGCGGCCGGCTTCGACCGGACGAGCTGATCCATGAGAGCGCTGAAGTTGGTCGTCAATGCATCCACGCTGAACGACACCTTGCCGATCGGCGCGTGAATGTTTCCCCCCTTATCCACCCGAAACTCGATCTTCCCGGCCTTCACCTCGCGCACCGCGCGCGCGACATCCATCGTCACCGTCCCCGCCTTCGGGTTCGGCATGAGGCCACGCGGACCGAGGATGCGGCCCAGCTGCCCGACCTGCGCCATCTGATCCGGAGTCGCGACCATGACGTCGAAGTCGAGCCAATTGTCCTTGATCTTCTGCACGAACTCGAGGCCGACGAAATCCGCGCCGGCCGCCTGCGCCTCGCGCGCCTTCTCCCCGATCGCGATGACAAGAACGCGAACCGTCTTCCCCGTGCCGGCCGGCAAGACCACCGTGCCCCGCACGGTCTGGTCGGCCTGCTTGGGATCGACACCGAGCCGCACGGCAACTTCGACCGTCTCGTCGAACTTCGCGAAGGCGGATTCCTTCACGAGCTCGAGCGCCTGGCGCGCCTGGCGCGCCTGGCGCGCCTGCGGCGCCACGCCGCCGTTCGGCCCCACGCGCGTCGCCGCCTGCCGGTACTTCTTTCCATGCACTCGCATCTCAGCCCACCACCTCGATCCCCATCGAGCGCGCGGCGCCGGTAACCATCGCCTCCGCCGCCTCGATGGTATCGCAGTTCAGGTCCGGGAGCTTGAGCTCGGCGATCTTGCGCACCTGGGCGCGCGTGACCTTCCCGACCTTGTTCTTGTTCGGGACGCCCGACCCCTTCTCGATCCCCGCTTCCTTCTTCAGCAGGATCGCCGCGGGCGGCGTCTTGATGATGAAGGTGAAGGACTTGTCACTGAAGATGGTGACTTCGGCCGGAAGGATCAGCCCATCCTGGCTCGCCGTTCGTGCGTTGAACTCCTTCACGAACGCCATGATGTTGATGCCCTGCGGCCCGAGAGCCGTCCCGACCGGGGGCGCCGGTGTCGCGCGCCCCGCCGGGATCTGCAACTTCACAAACCCGACTGCTTTCTTGGCCATACGCTACCTCTCGAGAGTGCACAACCGTGCTCCCACACTTCTTTCGCGTCGGTGTGGTCGCCGACGGCCTACGGCAGAGAGTAGAGTGGGGAGAGTAGAGAGGAGAAGTTCTCTCCTCTCTACCTTCTCCTCTCTACGACGTCAGTATGCTTTCAGCTGCAAGTAATCCAATTCCACGCTCGTGGGCCGGCCAAAGAGTGACACCGACACGCGAACCTTCCCCTTGTCGCCCATCACTTCCTCGACCGTGCCGTTGAAGTCGGTGAACGGCCCTTCCGTGATCGCTACCGCCTGCCCGACGAGGAACGGGATCTCCTCCTTCGGCTCTTCCGGCTCGCTCCCCGCATCGACGCCGAGCAGCCGGTTGACCTCATCCGGCCGCAACGGTTGCGGCGCGCGCTCCTGCCCGACGAATTTGATGACACCCTGGATGCCGTTGATCGTGTGGATCGACTCCTGGTTCATCAACATGTCGACGAGGACATACCCCGGGTACATCTTCCGATCGACGGTCACCTTCTTTCCGTTCTTGATCTCCACCACTTCTTGCGTCGGCACGAGAGCCTGCCGGATTTCGCGCGCCTCCGGCGCCGCCGGATCCTGATCGATCTTCCGCTGGATCAGCGACCGGACCTTGTTCTCGTGCCCCGCCGTGGTCTGGATCGCGTACCAGCGGTGGTCCACCGTTACCGCCCCGCGAAGAGCTGCGGAATCCATTTCACCAACACTTGCTGGAATGTGAAATCCATGGCCGCGATCAGACCGCCGATGAAGAGCGACAGCGCGATCACGCCCACCGCCATCTGGCGGACGTGCAGGAGATCCGGCCACGTGACTCGCCGCATCTCGGCGATCACGCTCCGATAGCCCGCTGGAATCCCGCGCCACGTCGCCACCATCCGGCTGCCCCATGCGGGGGAGCGCACGACACCGACCGCCATCCTAGAACGCCATCCTAGAGCGCCATCCTACTTCGTTTCCTTGTGCAGCGTGTGCGAGTCGCAGCGCGGACAATACTTCTTCCACTCGACGCGCTCCGGATGCAGACGCCGGTTCTTGTCGGTGAAATAGTTGCGGTTCTTACACGTTTCGCAGGCCAGAATGATCTTTTCGCGCGGCATCTATACGTCCTTCATCCTTTTATATACTGATATACGGAAAGGCGGTGGTTGCACCGGCGGGTCGGGCCCCGCCCCGCGCGCTCTATTTCAGGATCTTGGTGACGA
>PLLD01000173.1 GCA_003141205.1 Gemmatimonadota bacterium | reverse complement strand
CTCGTCCTCCACCTCGAACCGCTTCTTCTGGTTCTCGGTCAGGACCGAATAGGCGAGGGTCAGCGTGTCCTTCGGCGTCATCACCTGCTCGACGCTCGAATTCCCGATCTCCCCGTCGATACGCAGCTTCGGCCGCTCGCCGGCCGTGATGTGCAGATCGGACGCGTCGCGCTGGATCATCTCCTCCAGCAACGCGCGCAGATTGAGGCCCCCTTGCCCCGGCGCGCCGGCCAAGGGCGGAAGCTGGGACCCGGATACATCGATGGCCGGACTGGTCATGCCGACGTCTCCCGAATCACCTGTTCCATGTTCGTGATCCCCCTCAGGATTTTGAGCCACCCGTCCATGCGCAACGTCAACATTCCATCCTGGACCGCCATGTCCCGGATCTCGTCCGCACTCGCGCTCTTCAGAATCAACCGCCGAATCCCCGTCGTCATCGTCATCACCTCGTACAACCCCTGCCGCCCGCGCAGCCCGGTGTCATTGCACTGATCGCAGCCCCTGCCGCGGAAAAAGGGCATGTCGACGATCCGTGAATCCACCGTGATCTTCTCTATGAGTGCCGCCGCCTCCGGCGCCGCGCCCGACTTGGCTCCCGCGAGCGCCTCCGGAGTGAATCGCAAATCACGAAACGTCGTCGTATCCTTGATCTTCGCCGCCGCGAGCTCGGCTGGATCCGGCTTGTACCGTTCCCTGCAGTTCCCGCAGATCCGTCGCACGAGCCGCTGCGCCAATACCAGATTGAGCGCGCTGGCTACGTTGAACGGCTCCAACCCCATGTCGAGCAGCCGCGTCACGGTCTCCGCCGCGGAGTTCGTATGCAGCGTCGACAGGACGAGGTGGCCCGTTAGGGCTGCCCTAATGGCGATTTCCCCCGTCTCGAGGTCACGAACCTCACCGATCATGATGATGTTGGGGTCCTGCCGGAGGAAGGCTTTCAGGGCGGCCGCGAAGGTCAGGCCGACTTCCGTCCGTACCGCCACCTGGTTGACGCCGAAGAGATTGTACTCGACCGGATCCTCGGCCGTCATGATGTTCACATCGATGTTGTTGATCTTCGCGAGCGCCGAATACAAGGTCGTCGTCTTCCCCGATCCGGTCGGCCCCGTGACCAGGACCATCCCGTACGGATTCCGCACCGCCTCCATCAGATCCTGTTCGGCCCGGGGCTCGATCCCGAATTTCTCGAGCTCCAGCGTCAGGTTGCCCTTGTCGAGAATTCGGAGCACGACCTTTTCGCCGAAGATCGTCGGCAGGGTCGAGACGCGGTAATCGATCACCTTGCGCCCGATCTTGAGCTTGAGCCGCCCGTCCTGCGGCACACGACGCTCGGCGATGTTGAGCTGCGACATGATCTTGAAGCGCGAGACCAGGGCGGCCTTCATGCGGATCGGCGGCTTCATGACCTCCATGAGCGCGCCATCGATCCGGTAGCGCACGCGCAGCTCGTGCTCGAAGCACTCGAAATGGATGTCCGACGCGCCCCGCTTCACCGCATCCGTCAGGATCGCGTTGATGAGCTTGACGATCGGCGCGTCGTCGACGGCGGCCGCGAGCGCCGCGGCGGACATCTCCTCCTCGCGCTCCGCGACGACCTCGATGTCCCCTTCGGCCTCCGAGACGATGTCCTCGAGCAGCGACTTCATCTGCGACTCGGAGGTCGCGTAGTACCGCTCGATCGCCGTCCGGAGCGTGTATTCCCCGGCGATCACCGGGAAGATGTCGTAGCGCGTGATGAACTTGAGGTCGTCGATGATCCCGAGGTTCGTCGGGTCGGCGATCGCGACGGTGAGGGTGCGGCCGTCCCGCTTGAGCGGGAGCACCAGATTCTTCATCGCCAGCTCGCTCGGGATCAGCTTGGCGATCCGGGGATCGACCTCGAACTTCGCGAGGTCGACGGCCGGCATGCGGAACTGCCGCGCCAGCAGCTTCGTGATTTCGAGCTCGGCGACGGCTCCCTGCTTGATCAGGTTGTAGACGACGCCGTTGCCGTTGGACCGATTCTCGCGCGCCGCGACCTCGAGTTGATCGAGGCTGATCATCCCCTCGCGGACGAGCAGATCACCGACGCGGTCGATCCCGGGCCCGGAGGCGACCGCGGTCATTCCGGTCGGGGAGGTGGCCGAAGCGGCGGATCGCGGCGGTGTGGGACGGACGGGCACGCTCGGAGGACGGGATAAACCTATGAAACGTCACCGATTACCGGGCGACGCACTCACTGCGTCACCAGGGTCGTCGCGACGTCGCCAACGACCTGCAGCGAAGACGACGACACCTTGTCGAACGTGTCGTCCGGCGTATGGTGATACCCCGCCGCCTCCGATTCGTAATCGATGACGTCGATCACGCGCAATCCCGCCTTGAGAAGCGGGATGTGGTCGTCCGTCATCGTGTAATGCGATTCCGGCACGAAGAAGCGGTCGTACCCGAGATCGGCTGCCGTCCGCCAGACGCGGGCCACGACCTCCGGCGCCTGCTGGAGCGAATTCCCTTCCTGGTAGATGCGCAGATTCCGGTCGCCGATCATGTCCCACAGCACGCCGAAGAGCGGGTGGTAGTCGCTCCCCGGGAGGTGCGCGGCGAAGTAGGTCGATCCGAGCAGCACATCGTGCATCGGGGTGAAGGTCCCGTAGTCCTCCCCATCCACGAACAACAGGTCCACGCCGACGCTCGGCGGCGTCTTCTTCAGGACATCGCCCAGCGCGATGAAGAGCGCGACGCCCGACGCGCCATCGTTGGCGCCGGGAACGGGGACCTTCCGGAGCGCCGTGTCGCGCGCCTCATCCGACACCGGACGCGTATCCCAATGGGTGACGTAGAGCACCCGGTCCGTGGCGGCCGGACGAAAGCGGGCGAGGATGTTCCGCAACGGGAGAACGACACCGCCGGCGGTCGTGTCCGCCCACGTCTGGATGACCACGGTGTCGGCCCGGCTCCGCATCTGCGCGACGATCCAGTCGCCGCACCGGCGCGCGCCATCGGTCCCGGGAATGCGCGGGCCGAAATCGAGCTGGGCCTTGACGTAGGTGAGGGCGGTGACGCCGTCGAATGCCGTGCGGGCGTGGACGGGATCGACCCGCCCGCCACCGCCGCACGAGGCGGCGGACATGAGGGTGCCGAGGGCGGCGGCGATGAGGGAGCGCGGAGCGGGCAGCACGGAATGGGGTCGAGGAGGGGATGCCGCCGCGGACTTGCGTTTGCCATCCGGCGGGACGGGTATTTCTAACGAGTGAAGATACTGCACCGCTACGTTCTCCGAGAGCACGCGGGGCCCCTGCTCTTCGCCATTACCGCGCTCACGACGCTGGTCCTGCTCAACTACATCGCCCGCTTCATCGGCCAGCTCGTCGGCAAGGGGCTTCCGTGGTCGGTGCTA
Organism: Gemmatimonadota bacterium; assembly: GCA_003141205.1. Classification (GTDB taxonomy): domain Bacteria; phylum Gemmatimonadota; class Gemmatimonadetes; order Gemmatimonadales; family Gemmatimonadaceae; genus FEN-1251. Next base: position 842 of record PLLD01000173.1, on the reverse strand, counting down.
GGCGAGTTCGTGATCCTCTCGGTTCCCTTTACGGTCGCCATGACCTTTCCGATGGCGGTCCTGGTCGCCGTCCTCTATGCCTTCAGCCGCCTCGCCTCGGAGAACGAGATCACGGCCCTCAAGGCCAGCGGCATCGCGCTGCGGAGCCTGCTCCTCCCCGTGCTCGGCGCGGCCGCGATCGTGTGCATGGTAATGGTGTGGTTCAACGACCAGGTGCTTCCGCGCGCCAACCATCGCCTGAGCACGCTGCAGGGGGACATCGCCCGCAAGAAGCCCACCTTCTCGCTGCGCTCCGGCGTCATCAACGAGGTGGTGCCGGGAAAGTTCTACATCTTCGCCGGCCGCCTGGACCCCGCGACGAACTTGATGCGGGAGGTGACGATCTACGATCTCGGTGATGCCACGCGCCGCCGGACGACGTATGCCGACAGCGGGGAGATGGTGCTCACACGCACCGGCGATCTGCAGCTGACGCTGTACTACGGCTCCGTCCTGGAACAGCGCGAGTCCACCCCCGACCAGTTTCAGCGCGTGTACTTCGTCGGGGACCGCGTCCGCGTCGCCGGCGTCGGCAACGAGCTGACCCATTCGGACGACCCGTTCAAGGGTCAGCGGGAGATGTCGATCTGCGAGATGCAGCACGTCCTCGCGCAGAACGAGGCGTCCTCCACGACCGCGCGTGAGGAGATCGCGCGTTCGCTGGGGAACGGCGTGCGCGCCGCCGCCCGTGGCGAATGGGCGCCCCCCCCCCCGCAGCCCATGCCCGACGACCATCCCTACGGGACGGGGTGGAAGCTGGGTCACCTGTACTGCGCCGGCCTGCGCCCGCTGGTGGGTGTGGA
>PLLD01000123.1 GCA_003141205.1 Gemmatimonadota bacterium | reverse complement strand
GGGGGAGGGGGAGGGGGAGGGGGAGCCGGGCGCGAAGATGCGGGCGACGTTCCACCGCCCGTCGGGAGCTGGCCTCCGTTCGAGGATGACGACCGGGTGATCGAGCCAGAGATGGTCGAGGAAGAGCCGGTGGTGGAGCAGGTCGCCCAGCGCGTAGTGCACTTCGATGCGCGGGGCTGTGAGGAAGGGGTGGCCGGCGCTGTCGGTGATCGCGACGTCGTGGAGGATGCCGCCGCTCAACAGGTTGCCATCGATCGATCCGATGCGGACGATCCCGTGGACCGGGCCGCGCAGCGCCCGGACCGCGATGCGGCGCACGATCGTGTGGCCTGGTCCGGTCAGCGTGAGAATGAGGACGGCGATCGCGGCGAGCAGCGCGATCGCGCCCACTGCGCTCAGCGCGATGGCGAGGACGCGTCTCATGTTGTGAGTAATCTCACGCAGTGGTATACTATGCGCCCACTTTCCTCATCGTCCAGCATGCGACCTCGCGGCACCCGCCGTCCCCGGACTTCCCCGACGCCCGCGCCACTCCTGGGCGACGCCGCGGCGTTCGATGCGGTCTACCATGCACATTACGCGCCGCTCTGCGCCTATGCGGCCCTGTTTGCCGGGTCGGTCGAGGCGGGGGAGGAGGTCGCGCAGGACGTTCTGTTCGAGCTCTGGCGGCGGCGGGCGTCACTCGTGATCAGTACGGATCTGCGGTCGTACCTCTATCGGGCGGTTCGGAACCGGGCGCTCAACGCCGTGCGGCGCACGCGGAGCGATGGGCGGCTGGCCGCGGATTTGGGGACGGAGGCCGTCGTCACGGCCGGCGCGTGGGAGTCCGGGGGTTCCGACATCGAGGAGCGGCTCTGCGTCGAGGAGATGCATGCCGCGATTCAGCGCGCGATCGACCGGCTGCCCGCGCGCAGTCGGGCGGTCTCGCTCATGCGTTGGCGCCAGGGACTGACGCACCGCGAGATCGCGGCGCAGCTGGGGATTAAGGTCAAGTCGGTCGAGCTGCAGATTGGGCGCGCGCTCAAGCTGTTGCGGCGCCGATTGACGACCCTTTGAGCATAGCCACAACTCGCTGAGGGGGTGGCCGCGCCAGGCTGTGTCTTCCTGGCGTGACAGTTCCTGAGGGACTCCCCCGACTCCTCGACCGGCTTCTCGCCGGTGAGGCGACGCCCGCGGAAGCAGCCGTGGTGCGGCAGTGGCTCGCTTCGCTCCCATCGGGGCGAGGGGGCGAATACGAAATGCTGCTCGACCAGGCGCGGCAGCGGGTGGTGGCTGGCTTGCCCGATGTCGACGCGCCGGCCGCGCTCGCCGACCTGCACGAGCGGATGGCGGGCCCGCGTCTGCGGCTCGTCGCGCGGCGTCCCGCCTGGCGGCGCGAAGCGATCCTGGTTGCGGCGGCGTGCCTCGTTGTTGCCGCCGGTGCGGTGCTGCTTCGGCAGACGTCGGCCGTGTCGCGCGGAGAACCGCGCGAGTATGTGACGGCGGCCGCGCAGCGCGAGAAAATCACGCTCGCGGACGGGACGGAGCTCACGTTGGCGCCGGCGAGCCGGCTGCGATTCCCGGCCGACTATGGTCGGGGGAGCCGCGACGTGTATCTCGAAGGAGAGGCGTTCTTTGCCGTGCGGCATGACGCGGCGCACCCGTTCGCCGTGCACGCGGGTGGCGCGGTTGCGCGCGACGTCGGGACGCGATTCGATGTGCGGGCGTACGCCGACGATCGTGCCGTGCGTGTGGCGGTCGCCGAAGGCGAAGTCGCGGTGGGGGCCGGAGCCGGTCGCCACCGGCCTGTGCCCGGCCGGACTGCACGGGCGGGCGATGCCGTCGTCGTCTCCGACACGGCGGTGGCGATGCTGCATGGCGCCGATATCGCTGAGCTGACGGCGTGGACGGACGGACGGCTCGTGTTTCGCGCGACGCCGTTACGAGAAGTCGTCCGGGATCTCGGACGCTGGTATGACCTCGACGTGCGCGTGGACGGCGCTGCGTTGGGGGAGCGGACCTTCAGCGGATCGTACACGACCGAGTCCGCGGAGCAGGTATTGTCGCTCGTCACGGCGGCGGTCGGGGCGCGCTACGAGCGGCACGGCCGCACGGTCACGATCCGGTGATCCACGACATGTGCTGGTCAACTCGGGGGAGTACGATGGCGCGGAGGTTGGCGGCGATCGCGATCGCGATGGTGCTCGTCGCCGCGGCGGCGGTGGATCGACCCGTCCGTGCACAGATCCCGACGGGCGTGCTGCAACTCGCGGACGGGAGCGGTCCCCGCTTCTTCGCGGAGCGACCGGCGGGCGACCCGGATGCTCCGTTGGTCGACGTCCGAAACGCGGCCGTGTTCCGGCGTCAGGTCGTTCTCGCGCTAAATGGCGTGACCGTGGCGGCGGCGGTGGATGAGATCGCGCGGCGGGGCAACGTCCAGATCAGCTTCAGTCCTGAGGCGTTGCAGGCAACGGGGATGGTCTCGTTGAGCAGCAGCGGCATCACGGTCGGTGCGGCGTTGACGGCCGTGCTGTTCGATGCCGGGGTCGACGTACAGCTTGCGCGGGACGGGACGAACATCGCGCTCGTGCCCCGGCGAACGAGCGAAACGGTCGCGGCCCCAGCGCGGCGACGACAGGGGACAGGCACAATCACGGGCCACGTGACCGATGGGGCACTCAAGGCGCCGCTGTCCGAGGTGGCGATTCGTGTCGAGGGGATGCCGCTCAGCACGGTGGCCAACGCGGACGGCAAGTACACGATCGCTGGGGTTGCGCCGGGGGCGTACCGCGTGACCGCTCGCCGGGTGGGCTATCAATCGCTCACGAAGGACGTGACCGTGACCGCGGACCAGAGTGTGACGCTTGACTTCGCCGTCGTGGCCGCGGCGACCCGGCTCGACGAAATCGTGACGACGGCGGTAGGGCAGCAACGGCGCTATGAAGTCGGAAACACGATCTCGACGATCAACGCCGATTCGATCACACCGACCGCCCCGATTACGAGCCTCACGGATCTCATTTCCGCTCGGGCGCCCGGAGTAACCGTGTTGGAGACGAGCGGGATGACCGGTGCCGGGGAGGCGATTCGGATTCGCGGACTCTCGAGTCTCGTTCTGCAGAATGATCCGATCCTGATCGTCGATGGCGTACGGCAGGACAATTCCGCTGGCGGAGATATCAGCTCGGTATTCCCCTATTCCGTCGGCGATCATCCAACACCGACCCGACTCAATGATCTCGATTTTAACGATATCGCATCGATCGACATTCTGAAGGGTCCCGCAGCGTCAACGGAATACGGTACGGATGCGGCCAATGGTGTGATCGTGGTCACGATGAAGCACGGGAACGCGGGGCGACCACAGTGGAGAGCGTCGGCCGAACAAACGACAAGCGGGATCCCGATGGACTTTCCGGAGGGCTACTATAGCTGGGGACACCTCACGGATGGAACGGGCACCGCGGTTGACTGCCCGCTGGTTGGTGGAGGCTTCAATCAATACGGGTCCGCCCCAGGCAGCTGCGTAGTAGACAGCGTAACACAGTGGAACCCGTTGAATCACGCGGCCACATCGATCTTCGGGGCGGGGAATAGAGAACGATACGATCTGTCGGTCGGTGGCGGGACGGAAGCGGTACGGTATTTCGTCTCGGGAGGCCTGACAAACGAAACGGGGATCGTTCGCATGCCTCCGGTATTCCGGGAACTGGCGGATACCGCGGAACTCGGGCTGCCAAGCGCAGCCAGCAACCCCAACAGCGAGCAACAGCGATCGGTACGAGCGAACACGGCGATCAGGCTCGGACCAACGGCGGACCTGGCGGTCACGGGGAGTTACTTATCGACGTACCAACAGACCCCGGATGCCGAAGTGCTGTACGAAGGGGTTTACGAGGCGCCCGCGCTAAGCGGCCCGGCGCACTACTACGGATACGGTTTCGTCCAGGGATCTTCATCGCTCACTCCTCTGGCCGAGCTGACCAACATCGGAACGCAGAACACCAATCGGATGACGGGGGGACTTACGAGCAACTGGCGGCCCAGCGGATGGTTCGTTGGGCACGCCACCGTCGGTTTGGACCACGGGTCGCAAGCGAGCGAAGCGCTGGTCTATCCCCTGGCCAATACGGCGTATGAAAACGTGACCCCGTCCCTCGGGCTCTCCGATGCGACGACGGACGTGTACTCGGTGGATCT
>PLLD01000158.1 GCA_003141205.1 Gemmatimonadota bacterium | reverse complement strand
GGGCGTTCTGGCTGTATGGGACCGGACATCGGATGGGTGATCTGCGGCGTCTGGTTCGGTGGTATGGCCGCGATCAGTCGACGGTCTTCCCGACAGGGCCGTACATCAACGGGACCGGGCTCGGGCTGTATCCGACGTATGGGACTGACGTGAATGCGCCGATGCCGAGCACGGAGAACGTGAACCCGAAGTTCACGGGGTGCATCGACCGCAACGCGTAACCACGCGTAACCACGCGTAACCGCTGCGACATCGCTGCAATCACCGCTCAGGCACCACTCAGGCACCACTCAGGCACCGCGTAGTCACCGAGCAGGCAGGCAGAAAATGAAGATGGCAGTCGTGGTCGTGGCGGCGGTCTGTTTGGCTCCGGTCGTGGGCCATGCGCAGACCGCGGGGTGGACGATTCGGGTCGAGCCGAACGTCGCGGTGTCGCATGACATGGGGGAGTGGTATGGCGAGATGTGGATCGCCGCTCACCCCACCGATCCCGATCGGTTGCTCGGGATGGCGACGGCCGGCGTCGATGGTGCGGGGCCAACCAGCGGCCTGCGCACCGAGACCTTCTCCTCGGCGGATGGGGGACAGAGCTGGTCCCGGGTGGTGCACCCGCAATTCGCCGCGCGCGGGAGCGGCGATCCGATCACCGGGTTCGGGCGCAATGGCACGGCGTATGGCGTGGCACTGATCGGAGCGGAGCACAAGCTGGAGATGTGGATGTATCGCGCGGTAGACGGTGTCACATTCGCCGATAGCGTGATGGCGGGCTCTGGCGATCATGAGCGGATGGCCGTTGACTATAGCACGGGCACACACGCGGGCAGCGTGTACCTGGCCAGTGAGTACATGGTCACCGGAGTGTCGCGGGAGGAACTCCTCAAACCGCGCCCGGACCAGAAACAACACCGCATTAGTCAAGTCGGCGTGTGGCGTTCTGATGACGACGGACGAACGTGGGTTGGACCCGTTGTCGCCGGCGAGAATACCGATGGCGGACTGCAAGTCGACGGGGTCAACGTCCTGAGCGATGGCACCGTGGCCGTCTACATGAATACGTATCCCGGCTGGGTCGGCAACGACACCGGCGTCACGTATCGGCACGAGCTCGCGCTCTCGAGCGACGGCGGGGTGACCTTCGCGCCCATGCGCCAGATCGGCACGCAGTATTTCGGAGGGGATAAGCCCTTTGGCAAGTTTCTGCCGAAGCGCGAGGTCGGCGGCGGCTGGGGCCAGGACATGGCCGCGGATATATCGAGCGCGAAGTTTCGGAACCGCATGTATTGCGTCTACGCCCAGAGCGAGGACTCGCTCTATCACGGGCGCGTGCGTTTCTCGTACTCGGCCGACCACGGCAAGACGTGGAGTGCTCCGGCCGTCATTGGTGCCGACAGCCACCCCTACGCGTCGGATTTCCTGCCGGCCATCGCGGTCACCAATGCGGGTACGGTCGGGGTCATGTGGCTGAGCACGCGTGATTTCCCGAATCGCGATGGGTGGAACGCGTACTTTGCCGCGTCGGTGGATGGTGGAGCGACCTTTCTGCCTCCCGTTCGGCTCACGACCGTGCCATCGGCGCCCCTGAGTGCCGGCAATCTCCGACCGGTCGCGGGATGGATCGCCCATGACCGCCATGAGGTATCGATCCGACTGGCGTCCGGCTTTTCCTCATTTCCGGAGGGCGGCGATTATCTCGGATTGGCGGCCGATGCCAACGGGGTCTTCCATCCGCTGTGGGATGATGTGCGGTATGGCGTCGCCCAGTTGATGACGACTCGTGTCACGGTTGCCATGGATCGCGCCGTGGACGTCACGCGCGATAGCGGGCTGGTACAAAGGTCGATCAACGAACGGATCCTGTTCAGTGCCGATCCCTCCGACGTGGATGTCAAGGCACAGGAGGTGGCACTACCGCTGCGCCTGAAGAACGTGTCGAGCGATACGCTCTTTCCGCCGTTTCGCGTCGACGTCAAGGGGCTGGGCATCGAGGGCGCCGAGTTGATGAATGCAACCGGCGGTGGCCGCGGGAAGGGGGCGTGGATGGACTATTCGCACGTGCTCCGTGATCTGTCCGCGCTTCCGCCGGGTGGAGTAACGGACGCCGTCGTGTGGCGCGTGCATCTGGCGCGGATGAATGACACCAATCTCTTCATCGAAGCGGGGATCACCGGGGGCGTGCGCGATCCGGAGCTCGCGGGGCGACACGCCGACTCTGTTGAAGTGCGCTGAGGGACGCTATTGCCGTGATGCGAGATGCGGGAGCCCGGCGGCGACGGCGGAGGCGAGCTACACGACTCCCGCATCGGACTATCTGCTCACGCACCCGTACTCCCCCCTGGTTGATCTCGGGCGTTCGGAACGGTCAGTGTGGCCGACACGCTTTCCAAGCGGGCCGCCGCGAGTAACTGGATGACACCGCTGCACGTGTGGATGCCGGGGCGGCCCAGCACGACCGGGCAGGACGGTCGACGATCGTACGTACCGGAGTTGGTCGAAGATCGCGGAACGCTGGGACTCGGACCGCTACCAATCCAGCTAGACGAGATGCCTACGGGCACGGAGAACCCATGAAGAGTTATGGACGAAGCGCCGGTCGGAGTCGGGTATCGCACGTCGGACTGCGTTTGGCGGTGGCGTGGGGGGTGCCCCTGCTGTGTGCGGTCGCGCCGCGCGGACACGCGCAGCAATCGATTCACGTCGGCCCAAATGTGCAGGTGAGCTCGGCCCTACCCGCCGTGACCCATTTCGAGATGATCGTAGCGGCGGACCCGGAGCACACCGAGCGTTTGATGGCGTGTTCGATGGCGTTCCCGCTCGCGGAGCCGAACAGCCTGGTCGAGACGTACGCCTCGGTGGACAGCGGCCGGACCTGGTTTCGGGCGCTGGAGACGCGTGGCGCGACCGGGGGAGGATATCGCGAGAGCTGGGACCCGGATTGCGCGTACGGCCCCGGTGGCGCCGGCTATTCCTTGTCGGAGGGCATCGACTCGCTCAACCGCTCGTACGACCGCATCGACCGGTCGGACGATGGCGGCCGGACGTGGGTGGAGCCCGCGTTCTTCAAACACGCCGAGCGCAGCTTCATGAGCATCGATTGGAGCAGCGGCGTCCGGCGGGGATGGATGTACATCCATGGCTCCGGCTCCAGCTGCGTGCCCGGATCGAAGTGCCTGCATGGCGATGCGACCCGCGTGATGGCGACCGCCGACGGTGGCCGGACGATCGTGGGGGAATCCGAAGTGCCCTCCGATTCACTCGGTGAGAATCCGTTCACCGGCAGGGGCGTGGTGCTGACGGACGGCACGGCCATCATGCCGACGATCGAATCGACCGCCGAGGCGCACTGGGGCAACCTGCCGCTGTACAACGCGCTCGGGGTCAATCGGCAACCCGCCAATGCGAATTTCTGGGTCCTGCGTGTGACCGATGCGCGGAAGAGTTGGCCCCTTACGATCGACAAGGTCAAGGTCTCGGACGTGTACAGCGAGGATCAGTGGAACGGGAGCCCGCTCCCGTACGCGACCGCCGATCTGAGCAACGGACCCTTCCGGGATCGGATTTATGCAACATGGATCGATCATCGGTCGGGCAAGCTGGATGTGCTATTTGCCTACTCCACCGATAAGGGGAAGACCTGGTCCTCTCCGCGGGTGATCAATGACGATCACCGCTGGCCGCAGGGTGGTGGCCCCGATGCGCTGCACGGCATCCCGGCGGTCAGTCCGACGGGTGTCGTCGGCGTCATGTGGTACGATCGGCGCGACCAGCCGGACGATCTGGGGTGGGACGTGCGGTTCCGGGCGTCGTTCGATGGGGGGGAGACCTTTACGCCAAGTGTGAAGATCAACACCGTGTCGCACCGGCCGTTAGCGGCGGATTCGCTCTGGGTGATGAGCGGACATGAGGAGAATTGGTATCACGCGCCCGAGACGGCTGAATTCGGGGTGCATTCCTTCAACTTCTCCGGCGGGCACACCGCGGGGCTCGCGGCCGATGCGGCCGGAGTGTTTCACCCGCTCTGGATCGACAATCGGACCGGGGTGCCGCAGCTGTGGACGGCCCGGGTCACGGTCACCGGCACCGTCGCGGTAAACGGCGGAGCGGACATGTCCGCCCTGGTCGACGCGAGCAAAACGGTGGACTTGCGGATGACGAACACGCTGTATCACCGCAAGACGGGGCTCCTCGATGCGACGGTCGCGCTGGAGAATCTCAGCGCGAAGGACACGGCATTCGGCCCGTTCAAGCTGCGGGTTCTCGATCTACGTGCCGACGTCGGCACGACGACGATCACCAATGCCGACGCCGGCGGCACGGCGGAAGGCGCGGTCTGGGACTTCTCGGCGCTGATTTCCGGGGGACGCCTGGGCCCGCACGAGAAGTCGAAGCCACGAACCATGACGTTCCATCTCGCCGACCCGGGTCCGATTCGGCCGGGCGGTCCGAACGCCTGGGTGGCGCTCGCGCACTTCAATTCCAAGGTGCTGGTCGGCCGACTTGTCGCCGTGCCGGATTCCGCAAAGGCGGCGCACGGCGGCGTCGGAGCAGATCCGGAGGGCGGCGCGGGCGGCGCGGGCGGCGCGGGCGGCGCGGGCGGCGCGGATCCGGATGGCGGTCGCAGGCATGACTCCGATAAGTGACGTATGGGGGCGGGGGATATGAAGGGACGTATCGTGATGGGGATCCTTGTCGTGGTCTGTGGGCTTCCTGTCCCCGCGTCGGCACAACAACACCTGCAGGTTGGGCCGAACGTGCAGGTCAGCGCCGGCCTCCCCGACGCCATGCACTATGAGATGATCATCGCCGCGGACCCGGCGCACGGGGAGCGGCTGCTGGCATGCTCGATGGTGTGGAAGCTGGACGAGGTGAACACGGTCGACGAGACGTACGCATCGTTCGATACGGGGCACACGTGGAAACCCACCTTGGAAACGCGCGGCGGGCGGCACCACGAGAGCTGGGATCCGGATTGCGCGTACGGACCGGACGGTGTCGCGTACTCGTTGTCCGAGGGGATCGACACCCTCGATCGCACCTACGACCGAATCGCTCGCTCCAACGACGGCGGGCGGACCTGGTCCGAGCCGGCGTACTTCAAGCACGCCGAGCGCAGCTTCATGAGCATCGACCTCAGCTCCGGGCCGCGGCGGGGCTGGATGTACGTACACGGGTCCGGCTCGGACTGTGTGCCCGGATCGAAGTGTCTGCACGGCGATGGCACGCGGGTCATCGCGACGCCTGACGGTGGCCGAACGATCGTGGGTGAGTCGGAGGTGCCGGCCGATTCACTCGCGGGGAATCCCTTCGTCGGTCGCGGCGTCGTTCTGACGGACGGGACGGCGATCATGCCGACGTTCGAATCGTCATCCGGGTGGGCCAACCTGCCGCTGTATGACCCGCTGGGCGTGAACCGGCCGCCGGCCAACGGCGCGGTGTGGGTGCTTCGGCTTACGGATGCGCGCAAGAACTGGCCGCTGACGATCGAAAAGTCCAAGGTCTCCGAAGCCTGGGGCGAGTGGCAATGGAACGGGAGTCCCTTGCCGTACGCCGCGGCCGACCTGAGCGGCGGGCCGTTCAAGGATAGGGTGTACGTCACGTGGGTCGACCATCGGTTCGGAAAGCTCGACGCGATGCTCGCCTACTCCACGGACAAGGGAAAGACGTGGTCCAAGCCGCGGGTCGTCAACGACGATCATCGGTGGACCAAGGGGGGCGGTCCGGATATCGTGCACCCTGCCGTGACCGTTAGTCCCCAAGGGGTGGTCGGCGTCATGTGGTACGATCGGCGCGACCAGCCGGACAATCTGGGCTGGGATGTTCGGTTCAGAGCCTCGTTCGACGGCGGCGAGACCTTCACGCCGAGCGTCAAGGTCAACACCGTCTCGCAGCGCCCACTCGCGCCGGATTCAATCGTTCTGATGACCGGGTACGAATATTCCCCGCCGTACCCCGACGCGAGCGAGTTCGGTGTCCACTCTTTTCACTTCTCGGGCGGACACACCGCTGGACTCGCCGCGGACGCGAGCGGCGCCTTTCACGTGCTCTGGGCCGATAATCGCACGGGGATGCCACAAATGTGGACGGCTCGTGTCGGAGTGACGGGAGGGGTGGTGGTCAACGGCTCCCAGGACCTGGCGTCGCTAGCGGATGCCAGTAAGTCGATCATCCTACTCGTCACGCGCCCCTTCTATCATCAGAAGACCGGTCTCATCGAGGCCACTGTCGCGTTGGAGAACGACACGAAGGGGGACACGGTCATCGGGCCCGTCAAGGTCCGTGTGCTCGACCTCAGGGCGGACGCGGGGACGACGACGGTTACGAATGCCGATGCCGGTGGCGCGAGCGAGGGTGCGGTGTGGGATTTCACGTCACTGCTCCCGAACGGGCGTCTCGCCCCGCATGACCGCACGAAGACCAAAGTCTTCACCTTCCACCTCGCGCATCCTGACGCGATCCGTCCGTTCGGCCCAAACGCCTGGGTCGCCTTGGCGCATTTCAATACCAAAGTGCTCGCAGGACGCGTATTCGTGGCGCCAGATTCCGCGAAGGCTAAGCATGACAGCACGGGCGCCGACCCCGACGGCGGCTCACGCGGCGCCGATCCGGATGGCGGCCGCGACCACGATCCCGACTGAACCCTTCACCATCGCCAACGTGCCCTGGAATCGCTACACCTGGGCGGCCCGACTCGCCGGATGCTCGTCTACTCTTCTATGCGCCACCCTGGCGTCAGCCCAAACCATTGAGGGCGTCGTCCGGAGTGCGGGCGCTCCGGTCGTAGGTGCGACGGTGCGCCTTCTCGAGCTCGATCGCACCGAGCACACCGGCTCCGCGGGGCAGTTCCGCTTCGCGGCGCTTCCCACCGGGACCTACCGGGTCTTCGTCGGCGCGCGCGGCTACGCGGCGGCGACGGACACGGTGCACTTCACCGGTACCACGGCGACGGTCACCTTCGACTTGACCGCCTCGGCCATCCCGCTCGAGGAGATCGTCGTGTCCGCGGCGCCCACCGCTCGGCCCGCCGACGAAGCGTATCAATCGGCGGAGTCCAAGTCCCAGGTCGACTTCGACAACAGCCCGGGAGAAAGCTTCGCCGAGAAGATCTCGGACCTCCCCGGGGTCACGGTGCGCTGGAACGGGTCCGCCCCCTCCCGCCCGATCCTGCGGGGACTGGGCGACAATGAGGTGCTGGTGCTGGAAGACGGGCTCCGCATGGGGGACATCGCCACGTATGACCCCGCGCATGCGACGCCGATCGACGCGCTCAGCATCACCGAGATCGACGTCGTCCGTGGCCCGGCGACGATCCTCTACGGCCCCAACACGATCGGCGGCCTCGTCAATGCGCAGACCAACCTCGTGCCGACCGCGTCGGACCACGCATGGTCGGGCACGGCGGTGCTGGAGGGGAACAGCGTGAGCAACGAGTACGCGGGCTACGTCAACACCGTCTACACGCAGGGCAACTCCGCCTTCCGCATCTCGGCCGGCGGGCTCCATTCCGGCAACATCGGAATCCCGGGGACGTACTACGCGGATCCGGCGACGGGGGTGGCCTTCCATTTGAACACCATCCCCCAGAGCGACGATCGCACCGGCGAGGCGGGGCTCGGCTATTCATATCAAGGCGCCTTCGGGATGGTTGGATTGGGTTTCAACCACTACGAGATGAATTACGGGATCGCGGGGGTGCCGCCGAACCCCGACTTCGAGGTCGAGCCGCCGGCGACGTCACGCATCTCCCAGCAGCGGAACACGCTCGAGCTCAAGAGCCTGTTCAACGTCGGCCCCGCGATCTTCCAACGGGTCAAGGTCGACGCCAGCTACAACGACTACGGCCACTCCGAATTCCCTACCGCGCAGGACTCGACCGGGGTCTCCGACCCGCAGGCCAACCATTTCCATAAGCGGGAATTCAATGCGGTGCTGCAGCTGGAGCAGCGGCCGATCGGCAGGCTGAGCGGCACGCTCGGGCTCTGGACCGACATCCAGGACCTGACGATCGAAGGGGACCAGCCGCTGGGGCCCAATTCGCGGACCACGGGGTTCGCGGGGTACGCGTACGAGGAATACCGCGCGACGCCGACGACGCACCTCGAGGCGGCCCTTCGGTTCGACTACAACAAGATCCAGACCCGGCCGTACGCGGAATCGACGGACTCGGTCTTCCAGACATTGAGCACGTCGCGGCTCTCCAACGCCGTCACCGGATCCGTGGGCGTGATCCAGAAGATCACCCCCGAGTTGACTGGCTCGCTGAGCTTCGCGCGGTCTTTCCGTGCGCCGACCGTGCAGGAGTTGTTCGCCAACGGCCTCGATGCGGCGAGCGGGACGTATTCGGTCGGCACGGCCAGCCTGGGGCCCGAGAGCGGGTACGGGATCGACGCGTCGGTCAAGGGGGACTACGCCAACGTCACCTTTGAGCTCTCGCCCTACCTCAACTACATCACCAACTACATCTACGGCTTCCTGCGCGGCGATACGATCGAGGATTTCCCCGTGCGGCAGTTCTCCGCGACCGACGCCCGGCTCATGGGCTTCGAGGCGTCGGCGACGGTGCAGCCGGCGCGGGACGTCGCCCTGCGCGGGAGCGCGGACTACGTGAACGCCGAGAACACGCAGCTGAGCGTGCCGCTCCCGTTCATCCCACCGCTGCGCGGCCTCCTGCGCGCGACGTACCAGGATCAGACGTACACGGGGATGCTCGAGTGGCGGGGCGCGGCGAGCCAGACCCGGCTCGGTGACGGCGACACGCCAACGTCCGGCTACGGGATCTTCAACCTCGGCATCGGGCTGCGCCTGCCACAACGGGGCGTCGTGCACAGCATCAGCCTCCATCTCGATAACGCCCTCAATCGGTCGTACCGCGACAATCTTTCGGTCATCAAGGACTTCGTGCCGCAGCCCGGGCGCGGGGTGCGGCTGACCTACGAGCTGCTCTACTGACAACGACGGCCGCGCTTTTTCCGGTGCGGCCGGAGACGCACCGTCACCCATCGACTCTCGACAGGACCGCAATGATGCGACCATTCCGCGCCTACGCTCTTGCCCTGCCAATGCTCCTGGCCGCGGGCTCGCGCGCCGCCGACCCGCCGGGCGCCATGCCCTACGATCTCGCCTTCGCGCGGAAATCCTTTCTGTGGGAGATGACGCTGGCGGTGTCGCCTGACGGCGGCCGCGTGGCGTACGAGGTCGCCGCACCGCCGGACAGCAATCTGGGCGCGGACCGATATCAGCAAGGGGGTACGCCGAGCTCCGTGGTCGGCAGCCGAGTCTATGTGACCGAGCAGCCGTCAGGGCGGACGCTGGATTTCTGCCCTGGAGGATCCTGCTGGCGCCCCGTGTGGTCCCCCGACGGCAAATCGATGGCCTTCTATTCGGACTCCGGGGGCGCGCCGCATGTGTGGGTGCGTGACATGGCGTCGGGGCAATCGCGGCGCGTGTCGGACGCGGTGATGAAGCCCAAGCTGTGGCCCGGCGATGAGGTGCGCTGGAGCGCCGATGGTGGCACGCTCTACGCGCCGGTCGCGCCGACCGGGACCTACCACAGTCCCACGCGTCCCAAGGGGAAGCAGCCCCTGGCCAACGCCGCCGGGGTGACGGTGCTGCGCAGCGGGAGCGAGACGACCGCCACGGTGGTGCAGGCGACCGATTCCGCGTCGGCTCCCAACTTCTTTAAGATGGAGAATCTGGTCAGCATCGCCGCGGTCGACGTGAAGACCGGGGCGACCCGAACGATCGTGCCCGCCGACGTACCGTCGGGGCCGGCGGCCTTTCGTCTGTCCGCGTCGGGCAAGTGGCTGAGCTACCTCTCGGTGTGGCGCCAGAAGGGGGACACGTCGCAGTCCGTGGCGATGGATCTGGTCGTCGTGCCGGCGAGTGGCGGCACACCGATCCCGATCGTGCGCGATCTCCCCTCTCCCGAGCGGGATTATTTCGGCACGACCTATAGCTGGTCCCCAACCGGGGACCGCCTCGTGTACTTCCAGGACGCGAAGCTGTGGATGGTCGATCTCTCGAGCGGCACGCCCACGCCGCCGACGCAGATCCTCACCGCGCTGGGGCCGCTGGCCCCGAACACGTTCTGGTATACGCGCGACGCCAGCGCCCTCGTGGTCGGGACCGACCCCGTCGACGACAAGGAATACGGCGACCCGCGGCCCCGGAGCATTACGATCGCGCCGCTCGGCGGGGGTGCCCCAGCCCGGTGCGCGATCGACGATGCGAAATGGACGATCCGGAGCGTCATCAAGGCGGACGAGCGGACCGTGTGGCAGCCCGACGGATCGTCGGTCACGATCGTGGTCGACGAGCGGGCGACGGGGCATCGCGCCGTCCTCCGGTGCGACCCGCGCACGGGGCAGAGCCGGATGCTCTGGAACGGCCTCGCCAACCTCGACAACCTGACGGGGGGCAGTCGCCCGGAGCTGCTCTTCGGCACGTACG
This sequence comes from Gemmatimonadota bacterium, assembly GCA_003141205.1. Taxonomy (GTDB): domain Bacteria; phylum Gemmatimonadota; class Gemmatimonadetes; order Gemmatimonadales; family Gemmatimonadaceae; genus FEN-1251. Next base: position 6,526 of record PLLD01000158.1, on the reverse strand, counting down.
AGGATTACCGGACCCCACCCGACGTGTATCGCTTCTCCCCGGATCTGGCGACGAAGACGCGCCTGTCGCACGTCGATCCCCGCCTCGATAGCGTCGCCGTCGGCACGACGGAATTATTCGAGACGACGATTCCGCTGTACGACGGGAAGCTGGCGACGGTGCGGACCGCCGTCCTGCTGCCGCGCGGCGCCAAGCGGGGGGACAAGCTCCCCGGGATCGTCACGATGTATCCGGGCTCCGACATGTCGAAGATGGCGGCGCGATTTGGCGGGGGGAACGTCTTCTCGCTGCCGAATCTCATCTTCACGAGCCGAGGCTACGCGATGATCATTGCGGACCTGAAGCTCGGCCCCAACCGCGAGGCGGGGAATCCGATGCAGGAGATGACGGATGCGATCCTGCCGCAGGTGTATCACGCTGCGGAGCTGGGCTACATCGACATCGCCCACGTCGGCCTCGTCGGTCAATCGTATGGGGGATACGGCACGGCCTCGATCATCAGCCGCACCAACATCTTTCGGGCGGCGGTCCCGATCTCCGGGATCTATGACCTGCCCGGCATCTATGGCCAGATCAAGGCGGATGGATCCGATTTCTGGATGGGGTGGTCGGAGGGTGGGCAGGCACGGATGGGCACACACCCGTGGGCGAATGAGCGCCGGTACATCGACAACTCGCCGTACTACCAGGCCGACAAGATCTTTACCCCCGTGCTGATCGTCCATGGGACGGCGGACGATGCCTATACGGATGGGCAGAAGCTCTTCGCCGCGCTGCGGCGTCTGGGCCGTCCCGCGCAGCTCGCTTCCTACGAGGCGCAGGGTCACGTCGTCTCGGAATGGCGATTGGCGAGTGCCGTCGACGCCGCCCATCGCATGGTCGATTTCCTCCGGCTGCATCTGGGCGAGCCGCCGGCGCACGAGGTCCCCCATGGCCAGTAGCCCAGCAGACATCCGCCCGGAGAGCGTCTCCATGTAGTCGGATTGCCGGGGAGCCGCCCGCGCCATACGCGGACGGCGGCTCCCCCTCGCTCCGGGGAGTGCGAAGGGCTACTTTCCCGCCGCCATGTCGATGCGAGAAAAGCTCGCGCTGCTCGAGCGGCGAGCGCAGGAAGCAGAGCAGGGGGGCGGCGCCGCGCGGCTCGAGGCCCAACACGCCAAGGGCAAGCTTTCGGCGCGGGAGCGACTGGATGTCCTTCTCGATCCCGGCAGCTTCGTCGAGCTCGATCGATTCGTCGTCCACCGCTCGACCGACTTTGGACTGGACGAGCAACGCCCCTACGGCGACGGCGTGGTCACGGGCCACGGACGCATCGACGGCCGACTCGTGTACGTCTTCTCGCAGGATTTCACCGTCTTCGGCGGATCCCTCTCCGAAGCCGTCGCGGAGAAGATCTGCAAGGTCATGGACCTCGCGGTCCGCACCGGCGCTCCGATCGTTGGCCTCAACGACTCGGGCGGCGCGCGGATCCAGGAAGGAGTCGTCTCGCTGGGCGGCTATGCCGACATCTTCCTCCGCAATACCCTGGCGTCGGGCGTCGTGCCCCAGATCTCCGCCGTTCTGGGACCGTGTGCCGGCGGAGCGGTCTATTCCCCCGCGATCACCGACTTCATCTATATGGTGCGCGGGACGTCGTACATGTTCGTCACCGGCCCCAACGTCGTGAAGACGGTGACGCACGAAGACGTCACGATGGAGACGCTGGGGGGCGCCGACACCCATGCGTCGATGTCCGGTGTCGCCCATTTCAGCTTCGATGATGAGGTCGCGTGCCTGCGCGCCATCCGCGACGTGTTCCGCTTCATCCCGTCGAACAATCTCGACGAGGCGCCGCGCGGATCCGGGCGCGACCCGGCCGACCGGCGCGAGGAGCGGCTGCTCGACATCGTGCCCGACGTGGAGACGCGCCCGTACGACATGCACGACATCCTGCGGCTCGTGATCGACGATGCCGAGTTCTACGAGGTCCACCGAGACTACGCGGCGAATCTGATCGTAAGCTTCGCGCACCTCGGCGGGTTCAGCGTGGGCATCGTCGCCAATCAGCCGGCCGTGCTCGCCGGTGTGCTCGACATCAACGCGTCCCGCAAGGGCGCGCGGTTCATTCGCTTCTGCGACGCCTTCAACATTCCGCTCGTGACGTTCGAGGACGTGCCCGGCTTCCTGCCCGGCGTTGCACAGGAGCACGGCGGGATCATCCGGGAAGGTGCGAAGCTGCTCTTCGCGTACTGCGAGGCGACCGTGCCGAAGCTGACCGTGATCACCCGCAAGGCCTACGGCGGTGCGTATGACGTGATGTCGTCCAAACATATTCGCGGCGATTTCAATGTCGCGTGGCCCACCGCGGAGCTTGCCGTCATGGGTCCGCGCGGAGCGGCGGACATCCTGTTCCGCAAGGAGACCGCCGATGCGCCGGATCCGGTGGCGGCGCTCGATGCCCGCATCGCGGAGTACCGCGAGAAGTTCGCGCATCCATACATCGCGGCGGGGCGTGGCTATCTGGACGACATCATCGACCCGCGCGACACCCGGCCGCGGCTGATCGAGGCGCTCCGCGCCCTGCAAGGGAAGCGAGCCAGCAACCCGGCGAAAAAGCACGGCAACATTCCCCTGTGACGGGGCGGTAGTCGCGTGCTCACGAAGGTGCTGATCGCGAACCGGGGGGAGATCGCCCGCCGAGTGATGCGTGCGTGCAGGGAGCTCGGCATCCGCACCGTCGCGGTCCATAGCGATGCCGACGCCGCGGCCCCGCACGTGGTGATGGCGGACGAGGCGGTATACATCGGGCCGAGCGCCGCGTCCGAGAGCTATCTGCGAGGGGACCGGATCATCGAGGCCGCGCTCGCAACGGGAGCGGACGCCGTGCACCCGGGCTACGGCTTTCTCTCGGAGCGCGCGCCGTTCGCGCGTGCGGTGCGCGATGCGGGACTCGTGTGGATCGGGCCGCCCGCCGAAGCGATCGAGGCGATGGGGAGCAAGACGGCGGCGCGCACTCTGGCCGAGCGGGCCGGCGTGCCGGTCGTGCCGGGGGCGACGCAGCCGGTCCGTGACGCACCACACGCGTTGTCGGTCGCGGACACCGTGGGCTATCCGCTTCTTCTCAAGGCCGCTTCAGGGGGCGGCGGACGGGGGATGCGCGTCGTCCGAACGCCCGCCGATCTCCCCGCGGCGCTCGACAGCGCGCGGCGCGAGGCTCTCAAGGCGTTCGGGGACGATGCCGTGTACATCGAGCGCTATCTCGAGGGACCCCGCCACATCGAGATCCAGATTCTCGCTGATGCGCACGGGAGGATTCTCTCGTTGGGCGAGCGGGAATGCTCCGTTCAGCGCCGGCACCAGAAGATGCTCGAGGAGGCTCCAAGCGTGGCGGTGTCGGCCGAGCTCCGCGCGCGAATGGGGGAGACGGCCGTGCGCGCCGCGCGGGCCGCGGGTTACGTGAGCGCGGGCACATGCGAGTTTCTTCTGGCTCGCGACGGGTCCTTCTACTTCCTGGAGATGAACACGCGGATCCAGGTCGAGCACCCGGTGACGGAGCTGGTCACCGGCATCGATCTCGTCGAGTGGCAGCTCCGCGTCGCCGCCGGAGAACGGCTGCCCTGGACGCAGGATGCGATCCTGCCGCGCGGGTGGGCCATCGAGTGCCGGATCACCAGCGAGGATGTACGGAACGATTTCCTGCCGACGACGGGGCGCATCACCGCGCTCGGGCCGCCAGCCGGTCCAGGTGTCCGCTGGGATGCAGGAATTGAAGTCGGAAGTGAGGTCAGCCGTTACTACGACTCGCTGCTCGCGAAGTTGATCGTCTGGGGTCCCACGCGCGACCTGGCGATCGCCCGGATGCGCCGAGCGCTCGGCGAGCTCGTGATCGAGGGGGTGGAGACCGCGCGCGATCTGCACGTACGGATCCTGGACGATGCCGAATTCCAGCGCGGGGACTTGGACATCCAGTGGCTCGAACGACGCGTGGCGTCGCTGACGGAGCCCGCCCGCGATCCGGACCGGATCTTCGCGGCCGCGGTGGCGGCGGCGATATTGGCGGCGCGACCGGCGACGGCGGCAGCGAACCCGGTTGATGCACCGGAGACGACGTGGGCGGCGACGGCGCGGCGGGAGGCGCTGCGATCGCCCCTTCCGGTGTCAGGTCGACGCACGGAATGACAGGGACGGACGCCATCGCCACGATCGAGATCGATTCTATCGCAGGCGGTGGGGATGGGGTCGGGCGCGTCGATGGGCGGGTGGTCTTCGTGCCCCGGACCGCTCCGGGCGACATGGCGCGAGTCCGCTTTACCTCGCGCGGGCGCTTCGCTCGAGGAGTCCTGCTCGCGGTCGAGCGGCCCTCGCCGCTTCGGATCGAGCCTGCGTGCGAGCACTACGTGACGGACCGATGCGGCGGGTGCCAACTCCAGCACATGACGATGGAAGGGCAGCAGGCGGCGAAAGTCCGGATCGTGGGCGACGCGCTGCAGCGCATTGGCCGGCGGTCGGTCGACGACATCCCGCTGCGCGCGAGCCCGCGCGCGTGGAGGTATCGTCGAAAGCTGACACTCACCCTTCGGCCGGCGCCTTCGGAGCCATCGGGGTGGATGGGTGGATTGCATCCATTCGATGCCCCCGACCAGGTCTTTCCTCTCCGCGACTGTCCGATCACCGAAGCAGGAGTGATCGATGCGTGGCGCGGGATTCTGGCGGTGGCGGACGCATTTCCGGATGCGCTCTCTCTGCGCGCGGGCGTGCAGGTCATCGAGGGTGGTTTCGCGTTGGTGCTGGAGGGGGGGACGGCGTGGCCGCGCTGGGCGGCGTTCCCGGCCGCGGTTCCCTCGGTCCGCGAGATATGGTGGACCCCCGAAACGGGGAAACGCCGGCGGCTCTTTCCCGAGGGGGATGCGCCGGCCACCGGGGCATCCTTCGCGCAGGTCAATGCGGCTGTGGGAGAGGCGATGCACCGGTATGTCGTCGATCGGGCGCTCAGCTATGCACCGCTGACGGCGGTGGATGCGTACGCGGGTACCGGCGCGACGGCCATTGCACTGGCGGAGCGGGGGATTCGCGTGACAGCGATCGAGGCCGATCGCACGGCGGCGGCTGCTGCGCGGCGCCATCTGCCGGAGGGTGCGCGCGTGCACGCAACGCGCGTCGAGGCGGCGCTCGGCCGGGCGCTTCCGGCCGATCTCGTTCTCCTCAATCCGCCGCGCGCGGGAGTGGACGCCTCCGTGACCGAGATCCTGAACCAGGCGACTCCGCGGCCGCGGGCGGTGATCTACGTCAGTTGCGACCCGGCGACGCTCGCGCGCGACGTCAAGCGGCTCGCCGAATATCGTCTCGCGCGCGTCGTGTGCTTCGACATGTTTCCGCAGACGGCGCACGTCGAAACGGTGTGCGAGCTCGTGCCGCAGGACAGCTGATCACGGCCATGCGATACGTCGTCGATGTCAACGGGGTCACGATCACGCTCGATCTGGCGCGGGACGGCGTCCGCACCGTCGCGCCCGACGGGACGGTCGGCGAGCTGATCGCCACAGCGCTACTCGAGATACCGGGCTCTCCGGTGCACGCGCTTCGCCTGGATGAGTCGGTGGTTCGCTGCATCGCGCGTACGGGCGCGAGCGGGCGGGGCAGCTACACGCTCGTCATCGACGGGGAGCGGTACGCCGCGGAGGCGGTCGATGAGCGCCAGAGCGCGATCCGCGCCGTGTCACGCTCCGCGACGTCGGCGCATCGCGCCACGGTCCTTCGCGCGCCGATGCCGGGGCTGATCGTGCGCGTCGAGGTTGCGGTCGGCGATCACGTGGACGCGGGCCAGGGGCTCATCGTCATGGAAGCGATGAAGATGGAGAACGAGCTGCGCGCACCCATGGCCGGCACCGTTCACTCGATCGCCGTGTCGGCCGGGACGGCGGTGGAGAAGGGCGCCCTCCTCGTCGAGCTGGAATAAACGAGGAGGGCGGCTGTTCTCCGGACTACGGCTGGACCGTCACTTGCGCATCGATGTAGGCGGACCCTCCGCGGTCACGCGCCATGATGGCCAGGAGATGCGCCCCCACGAACGGCGGGGGTGCGACGGGGGCCGAGAATATGAACGAATCCTGCGTCGCGCAGTTCTCGTGCTCGATGAATCCCGTCCCATCCGGGGTTCCGCCGGTGCTGGTGATCTCGGTCCCGTCCAGGAAGACCCGGACATCGTTGTCGATGGCGATCCCGACCTTGATCGTGCCCGATGTCAGGTTGTTCGGAAGAGTGAAGGACTTCCTCAGGAGGAAATAGGTTGGGGAAGTCGGCCCGTTCACCCAGACAGCGTCGACGGTCGTCACGCCCGCGGGCCCGCATCCACCTGGGTTGCCGAACGGCGCCGGCCCCACCGTCCAATCGGTACTTAAGGTCGTGGGCGGCAGTGTGGTGAATCCGGCCGTGTCCGTCGAGACGCTCCCAAGTGGGGACGAGCCGATCAGATAGTACTGGTACCCCGGCGCGCTATAGGGACTGACAGCGGTCCCCGTTGCGGAGAACGTGACCGGGTTCCCGTGGA
>PLLD01000086.1 GCA_003141205.1 Gemmatimonadota bacterium | reverse complement strand
GTCCTGCTGGCTGACGACGAGGCCCGACGGGAGATGGGTGATGCGCACGGCCGAATCCGTCGTGTTCACGCTCTGTCCGCCCGGTCCGGACGCGCGGAAGACGTCGATCCGCAGGTCCTTCTCCTCGATCTTGATGTCGATCTCATCCGCCTCGGGAAGGACGGCGACGGTAGCGGCGGAGGTGTGAATGCGGCCCTGCGCCTCCGTGCGGGGGACGCGCTGCACCCGATGCACTCCCGACTCCCAGCGCATCGCGCCGTACACCCCGGCCCCGCTGATCTTCATGACGACTTCCTTGACGCCGCCCAGCGTGCCTTCGGAGCGCGACAGGATCTCGATCCGCCATCCGCGCCGCTCCGCGTACCGCGTGTACATGCGGTAGAGATCGGCCGCGAAGAGCGCAGCCTCGTCGCCCCCCGTCCCCGCTCGAATCTCGACGATGGCGGGACGGTCATCGAGCGGGTCCGGCGGGACCAGAACGGGCTTGAGGGCCGCCTCGAGCCGTGCGACATCCGGCTCCCGCCGCGCGGCCTCCGCACGCGCCTCCGCGGCGAGCTCCGGATCATCCGCTTGCAGCAGCTCGCGCGCCTGCGCGAGCTCGTCGTCCGCCTTCTGGAGCTGGCGGCCAATGTCGACCACCGCCTGCAACCGCTGGTGCTCGCGCCCGAGCGCCGCGAGGGCCTTGGGGTCCCGCAGGGTCTTCGGGTCGGCGAGCTCGCGTTCGACCTCCGCAGCGCGCGCGAGCGCGTCAGCGAGTCGGCCGCGGAGACTCAGGTCGGCTTACCGTACTTCAGCCGGAAGCGCTCGACGCGCCCCGCGGTGTCCACCAGCTTCTGCTTACCCGTGAAAAACGGATGGCAGGCGGAACAGATGTCGGTATGGATCTCGGCCTTCGTCGAGCGCGTCTCGAATTTATTGCCACACGCGCATGTTACCGTCGCGGTCGCGTAGGCGGGATGAATGTCGGTTTTCACGGCACCCTCTATGCAGCGGGAAAGGACAGATATGAAATATAGAGGATTTGGAGGCACGCGGCGGAGTGGCCCCGCGAGCCCTGGCCCCGCGTCCCCGGGTATGCTCATTTAATCTTCCAACCCGACGAAGGGTTCCGGCCCCTCCCCGACACCACACGCGACTCCCCTCGTGCCGCCATCCCCCGCTGACGCTTTCCTCACGTCGATCCCGCTGTTCAGCCATCTCGCGCCGGCCGAGCTCCGCCGCTTCGCGGAGGTGACGCACGAGCAGCGGTATGCGCGCGGAAGCGCTATCGTGTCGGAAGACGATCCGGGCGATTCCCTCTTTATCGTCCGCACTGGCCGGGTCAAGGTCGTGCTCGTCGCGGAAGGCGGGCGCGAGGTGATTCTGGGGGTCCTGGGGCCGGCCGAATATTTCGGCGAGCTTTCGTTGATCGACGGTCAGCCCCGCTCGGCCAACGTGATCGCGCTGGAGGACGCCACGCTGCTCGTCTTGCGGCGCGATGACTTTCGCGAGCGCGTGGAAGCAACCCCCGCGCTGGCGTGGGCGTTGCTGACCGAGCTGTCGCGCCGGTTGCGCCACGCCGACGGGAAGATCGGGGGGCTCGCGTTGCTCGACGTACCCGCCCGCATCGCCCGGCTGGTGATCGAGGTCAGCGCGGATGGGGCGACGGATGCGGACACCCGGCCGCTCACGCACCAGATGATCGCGCAGATGATCGGGGCCAGCCGGGAGACGGTATCCCGCGCGCTGCGGGACTTCGAGGCGGCGGGGTGGATCGAGGTGGAGCGGCGGCGGATCAGGGTGCGCGATCGCGCGGCGTTGACCGCGCGGGCGGAGCTCTCCGCGCCCTGATGGTCCCCACCGCCGCGAGGACGAGCGCGGCGATCGCGCAGGCCGTGCCGGCCCAGTCCCCCCACTCGACGTAGAGCGTGCGCACGTGCGTCGTGGCGACATCAAAGGTCGGGACTGCTGAAACGAAGAGTCCGGTCGCGCCATGCGGGCGGCCGAGCGGATCGATGTACTCCGAGATCCCCGTGTTCGCGGCCCGGACGACGCCTGCGCGGGTCTCGATCGCGCGCAGGCGCAGGTGCGATTCGTGCTGGTACGGGGCGCTCGTGCGGGCGAACCACGCGTCGTTGGTGATGTTGAGGAGCAGATCCGCCCCCGCGCGCCGGTAGGTGCGGGCGAGGTCCGGGAAGATCGATTCGTAGCAGATCATTACGCCGGCCGAGCCGAACGGGAGATGAAAGGCAATGGGGGCCCCGCCGCGGCCAAACCCTCCGAAGTACTTGAGCCCTGAAAACCAGCGCGGATTCACGAGCGGAACGCGCTCGACGATCGGGACCAGGTAGCGCTTCCGGTACGCGGGCTGCGTACCGGTGCGTCCGAGAGTGTCGGCCAGCATCGCGGCGTTGAAGTAATCGTAATCGCGCGGATTGGCGCCGAGGATCTATTAGTCCAGCACACCGAACAGGATCGGAACGTGGTGCGCCGTTGTGAGAACGCGCAGCGAATCCACCCAATCCGAATTGTTCGTGAGATAGCCCGGAAGCGCGGTCTCCGGCCAGACCACAAGCTGGGGCTCGCCGGATCCATTCTCTTCGGCTGTGCGCGTGAGGCGGGCGAGGATCCCGATGAAACGGCCGCCGATCGCCTTCTGCATCTTCTCGTCTTCCGAGATGTTGGGCTGGACTGCGGTCACACGCGCGAGCGGGACAAGCTCCGTCGTCCGGAGACGCCAGGCGCCATACGCGCACACGGCCACCGCCGCGGCTCCGACAACGGCGAGGCGCCCGGCCACCGCATACCGTCTCTCGCGCCGCATCCACGCATCAGCCAGAAGGCCGTTCGTGGCGGCGATCCACACACTCACTCCGTGCACGCCGCTCAGGTCGGCAATCTGGGCGGCGACCGGCAGACGGGCGACGGCAAGACCGAGCGGCAGCCAGGGAAATGCGAAATCGCCCAGGTGCAGCATACCCAGCTCGGACGCCACCCACACGATCGGCAGCAGCGCCGCCAGGGGCCAGCGGGTGAGTCGCCGCGCGACGAAGAGAACCAGCGTCGCGACCCCGATCTCGACGCTCAGGCCAAAGATGGTCGCGACGTAGCCCAGGGAGGCGAGCCACGTAAAGAGCGACAACGCGATCGCGATCCAATACAGATTGAGCCCGCAGCCCACGACCGAGAACCAGGCGCCCATACGGAACGCGTCGCGGCCGCGTCCCTCACCATCCGCGGCGCGCGCGATGGCGACGGCCAGCGGGACGAGGCACACGAACGCGGGAACGACCAGCGGGAGCGGAGGAAACGCCGCCGCGAACAGGAGGCCCGAGGCGATCGCGGCGCGGGATCCGCTTTTCAAAGGGCGCTCACGGTCGGCCCGCCATCTCAATCGATCGGAGCAACCGTCGTCCCCGGATAGTACGTCGCGAGGATCATGCGATAGTCCTGGCCGGCGCGCGCGCGTCCGATCGCCCCCCATTGGCACATCCCGACGCCATGGCCGTTACCGGCGCCGTGCAGCGTGAGGGATGCGACTTCTCCCGTCGCCCCGAGCGTGCTCTCCAGGAAAAAATACGTGCTGTGTAGAACGGCACCGTCCGGGGTCCGGAAGACGAATCGGACGTCGTTTCCGCGGACGTCGTACCGTCCGCGATCGGTTACGATCGTCACGCCGGACGCGCGCCCCGACGCCGTCGGAGGGTCCGCGAGCACGCCCCGTACGCGGCCGACGGTCATCCCATGCAGCAGGGTGTACTGCGGCAGGTAGCGTTCGAGCGTGGCTCTCAGCTGCGAGCCGGTATACGTCTGCGTCCACCGAAAATGGGCGGATCCCTCGCAATAGTAGTGATCGGTCCCCGGGATCTTGTCGCTCACCCCGCGGAGATACGGAGGAGCGTCCGTCGTATGCCAGACCTCGGTCGGTGCCGCGGTACTCCCGCCGCAGGAGGAATGATACGGCGCGCTCACGACGAGCCCGGCGTACCTGAGAACCTGCCCCGTGGTCGCCAGGATCGCGGCGTCCCCCCACCGCGTTTCGGCGTCGACCCCGCCATAGAGTTGATCGGTCACGCTCGCCAGGAGGTCGTACGGGCGCGCGGCCGCATCCGGGTCATCGAGCCGCACGTACGCGTAGCTTCGTGCGGCGACCGCCTGCGCCTCGAGTGCCGCGACCTCCAGCTCGGTCACGTCGCCGAGCTCGCTCGGGACGACCCCGCGCAGGTAATCCTCGACGCCGAGGCGATCGAGCACGAGGAGTCCCGTGGTGTCGTGCGAGGGCAGGATGACGAGCTCCCCGCGGTAGCGCTTCCCCTCCCACGTGACGAACGCCCCCGGTTCGGAGGGGCGTGCGACGAACGGTCCGTCCCGCGTCGCGGCCATCGTGCCCGCGGCATTGATGACGCGGAGCTGGTCGCCGCGCCGCTCGATCCGCCAGACGCCCTGCCCCTTCCCGCGCACCAGCGTCGCGGCCCCGCCGGAGGAGAGCAGTTTCCATTCGCCCGTGGCCGACAGGTGCGCCGTCGCGATGCCAGCCGCGAGCGCCACGCGGATGCTGCGCCCCGTGATCCCGGCCGGCACGTGCGCGCGGACGGCGCGATGCGGAGCCGGCGCGGGACGGACCGGCGCTGGACGGACCGGCGCTGGACGGACCGGCGCTGGACGGACCGGCGCTGGACGGACCGGCGCTGGACGGGCGGGCGCCGGCGTTGGGCAACCGACGGCCCCCACGAGAGCGAGCGCCAGGCCGAGACACCGCTTACGCCGCGCCGGCAACCTGGAACGCCGCGTCGAAGCAGTCGATCGTCTCCGCCAGCTCGCGCGGGCCGTGCGCGGCGGAGAGGAACGCGGCCTCGAAGGGGGACGGGGCGACATACACCCCGCGCTCGAGGAGCGCGTGAAACACGCGGCGAAACCGCGCCGTGTCGGATGCCTGGGCATCGGCGAAGGACCGAACGGGTTCCCGCCGGAAGAAAAAGCCCCACATGGAGCCGGCGCTCGCGGCCGTGAACGGAACAGCGTGGCGCGCCGCGACCTCGCGGAGCCCGGTCACGAGCTCCGTCGTCCGCGCCGCAATGCGCTCGTGCAACGCGGGCGTCAGCGCCCGGAGCGTTGCGAGCCCCGCCGCCATCGCGAGCGGATTCCCCGACAGGGTGCCGGCCTGGTATACGGGGCCATCCGGGGCGACGTACCGCATCAGGTCACGCCGGCCACCGTAGGCGGCGACCGGGAGCCCGCCGCCGATGACTTTTCCGAGCGTGGTGAGATCGGCGGTCACTCCGAACCGCTCGCGCGCGCCCCCCGGGGCGATACGGAAGCCGGTCATGACTTCATCAAAGATCAGGACCGCCCCGCTCTCGTCGGCCAGCGCCCGCAAACCCGGAAGAAAATCCGGGTCGGGCGGAATGAAGCCGGCGTTGCCGACGACCGGTTCGACGATGATCGCCGCGACGCCGTCCCCGGATCGGGCCAGCTCGGCCGCCGCCGCGAGATCGTTCAGCGGCGCCGTCAGCGTCAGCGCCGCGACCGCGGCCGGCACACCCGGAGAATCCGGCAACCCGAGCGTCGCGACCCCGGACCCGGCGCGCACGAGGAAGGGATCGGCGTGGCCGTGGTAGCAGCCGGCGAATTTCAGGATGCGGTCACGCCCGGTGTGCGCGCGCGCGACGCGAATGGCGGACATCGTCGCTTCCGTCCCGCTGGACACGAAGCGCAGCATCTCCATCTGCGGCATGCGCGCGCGGATCAGCTCCGCCAGCTCGACCTCGAGCGGCGCGGGGACCCCGAAGCTCGTCCCGTGCTGCATCGCCTCCTGCAGCGCGTCCAGGACGACCGGCGGAGCGTGGCCGAGCACGAGCGGCCCCCACGAGAGCACGTAGTCGATGTACTCGTTGCCATCGACGTCCCACAACCGCGCGCCGGCTCCGCGCGCCGCCACGAACGGCTCGCCGCCCACGCCGCGGAACGCGCGGACGGGCGAGCTCACGCCGCCGGGGAATACCGCGCGCGCGCGGGCCATGAGCCGGGCCGATTGCGCGCGCGCTCTCATCGGCCGTACGAGCCGGCGGAGGGCCACGCGGTCTGCCCGCCCTCGCCGGCGGCGACGGGTAGCGGGCGCCGGAGCGCGGCTCCGAATGAGGGCGCGGGAGCCGAGATGACGTGGCGAACGGATGCCGTGAAGTCGTAGTCGTCCACGACGTCGTCGACGCGCACCTCCACGATCGTACCCGGTAGGAGGTCGTCGCGGTCGAGGCGCGCGATCCCGTCGATGTCGTCCGCCTGCCACTCGAGCCGCGCCTCCACGCCCGCACCGGCCGTACCGCCCGAGTCGGCCGCGCGATCGACGATGGCCCGCGCGGTCGTCCCGATCCGCGTCTCGTAACGCGCCGCGGTGAGCGCCCGCTGCAGCTCGACGACCCGTTCCTGGCGCTCGATCTTGAGCGGTTCGGGGACATCGTCGGGAAAGTCCGCGGCTCGCGTGCCCGCCTGCTCCGAATACGTGAAGACGCCGACCCGCTCGAACTGGACCTCCTCGAGCAGGTCGAGCAGGCGCACGAGATCGTGCTCCGTCTCGCCCGGAAATCCGACGATGCACGTCGTCCGAATCGCAACGCCCGGGATCGCGGCCCGGGCGCGCTCGACAGCGGCACGGATCGTCGCGGCGCGCTCCGGGCGCCGCATGCGCACGAGGACGGCGTCCGATCCGTGCTGGATCGGCGTATCGAGGTAGCGCACGATGCGCGGCGCGGCCGCGATCGTCTCGAGCAGCCGCGGCGTGATCCCGGCCGAATAGCAGTACAGAAGGCGAAACCACGGAATGGACGTCTCGGCCACGAGCGTCCGAAGCAACTCCGCGAGGTCGACGCCATCGCGGCGGTCGCGCCCGTAATGGGCCAGATCCTGGGCAACGAGGTTGACCTCGCGCGCACCCTGCACCTCGAGGAGCTGCGCCTCGCGGACCACATCGGCCAGCGCGAAGGAGCGATGCCGTCCGCGCATGAGCGGGATCGCGCAGAATGCGCACCCATGGTCGCACCCCTCGCTGATCTTCTGATAGCGGACGTGCGGCCGGTCCCCCGTGAAGACGCGCCCGCCAGGCTCGCGCAGGAACGCAGGCAGGGCCGGGAGAAGTCCCCGCGCCACGAGCTCAGGGACCAGCCGCCCCCCCTCGGCGCTCCCGAGAAAGAGATCCACCTCGGGAAGGGCGCGCGCGAGCTCCTCCTTGTGGCGCTCGACCATGCACCCGAGCGCGACGACGGCGCGGCACGAGCCGCCCCGCTTCCGGTCGCCGGCCTCGACGATCGCGTCGATCGATTCCTTCTTTGCCGCATCGATGAAGCCGCACGTATTGATCAGCACCACGTCCGCATCGGCGACATCGGCGACGGATGTCGCACCGTAATCCACCAGGGACGCGAGGTACCGCTCGCTGTCGACGGTATTCTTGTCGCAGCCGAGGGTGACGAGATGGACTTTCATACGGTGAGCACAATCTTACCCGTGTGCTCGTCCGATTCCATCAGGCGATGCGCGGCCGCGGCCTCCGCGAGCGGGAAGGTGCGGTAGATCACGGGTCGGACGCGTCCACTCTCCACCAGAGGCCAGACGTGTTCGCGCACGGCGCGCGCGATGGCGCCCTTCTCCGCGACCGACCGGGGCCGCAACGTCGAGCCCGTCAGCGTGAGGCGCCGCCGCAGGATGGACGCGAGGTCGAGCGCGACGCGGCTCCCCTGCATGAACGCGATCTGCACGAGGCGCCCGTCGACCGCCAGCGCCCGGATATTGCGCTCGACGTACGGGCCGCCGACCATGTCGAGGATCAGATCGACGCCGCGCCCGTCGGTCAGCCGCTCGATCGCGGCCACGAAGTCGGTCTCCCGATAGTTGATGGCGGTCGCGCCCAGCGTCTCGCAGGCCTGACATTTCGCCGCCGTCCCGGCCGTCGCGAAGACGCGTGCGCCCCGCGCGTGCGCGAGCTGGATGGCCAGCGTCCCGATCCCGCTCGCCCCGCCGTGAATGAGAATGGTCTCGCCCGAGCCCAGTCGTCCGCGCTCGAACACGTTGGTCCACACCGTGAACGTGGTCTCCGGCAGCGCCCCCGCCTCGACCAGGGTCAAACCCGCGGGCACCGGCAGGCACTGCGCCTCGGGCGCCACGCAGTACTCGGCGTACCCGCCCCCCGCCACGAGAGCGCAGACGGCGTCCCCCACGGACCAGGCGGTGACCGAGCGACCGCACGCCGCGACGGTGCCGGCGACCTCGAGCCCAAGGATCGGCGACGCCCCGGGCGGCGGATCGTAGCGCCCCATGCGCTGCAGCACATCCGGGCGGTTCACACCGGCGGCGGCGACGCGGATGAGGACGTCCTCCGGTCCCGCGTCCGGGGTCGGCGCCTCGGCGAGAACCAGCACTCCCGGATCGCCCGGCGTCGGACGCGCGATGTAGAGCATGTTCGGTGAAAGCTCGCCGGTCGCGGCGACTCGACGCCAGGGCGCCGCGCAGCACTGGCGCGACGACGGAGCGGGCGTCATACATCCTCGGTGCATGGGATGCATTCGCAAATTGGGGTGTGTGGCGGCCGTCCTTGCGCTCCTCATCGCGGCGCTCGTTTTCGGGACGGCCGGGCGATCGCGGATGCGGATCTGGGAGACGCACAGGCGTGCCGCGAACGATGCGCCGCGCGCCGATACGGCGTGGGCGCCGCTCACGGCGCTGGGCGCGCGACAGGCCGAGGATCAGATCGTCGCGCTGGGGGCCGGCTCGTCGGGGCCGGTATTCGCGTCGGTGCGCCCCGCCGATTTCGCCGCCTACATGATGCTCGACGTCGCGGGGACGCTGCCCCCCCGCGCCGACAGCGCACGCGCCGCGGCGGGACATGGTCGCCTGTGGATCCGGACACGCGCCGATCTGGCGACCACGCTGCCGGAAGGAATGCTGGGTCGGGGGCTCGCGCTCATGGGCGGGCGCCCGCCGGTGGAGTTGGGGGGCACGGTCGACATCATCCGACCGGGGGTCGCCGAGTTTCGCGTGGAGGCGCTGCGCATCCATGACTGGTCCGCGCCGCGGGCGCTCATCCCCGCGATCATTCGGCACCTCGAGGCCGGGCGGCATCCGGCCGATGTCGCGACGGACGGATTGCTGCTCAATCTCCCGGCATACGTCGCCGATGTGCGCATGACGCCGGGGAAGGTCGTCTTCTACAAGTCCATCCCGTGAGGCACCCGTGAGCCGGCGGGTTCTCGTCGTGGACGACGAGTCGGGGGTGCGGGCCGCGCTCGGCCAGCTCCTCGAGTATGAGGGGTACGATGTCCGGACGGCCGCCACCGGCGCGGACGGCATCGCCATCGTGCAGGAGTGGCGCCCCGACCTCGTCTTTCTCGACGTCAAGATGCGCGGGATCGACGGGATGGACGCGCTCAAGCGGATGCGGGAGATCGACCCGTCCGGAACCGTCGTCATGATCAGCGGCCACGCGACCATCCAGACCGCCGTCGAAGCGACGCAGCTCGGCGCCTACGACATCCTGGAGAAGCCGCTCGACACCGACCGCATCCTCGTGACCCTGCGCAACGCGCTGCAGCATCTCGCGCTGCACGAGGAGAACAGCCGGCTGAAGGAGTCGATCGAGTCGCGCTACGAGATCGTCGGGAAGTCGTACGCGATCCGGGCGCTGATCGACAAGATCGAGAAGGTTGCCGCGACACCCGCCCGGGCTCTCATCACCGG
>PLLD01000286.1 GCA_003141205.1 Gemmatimonadota bacterium | reverse complement strand
CGAGCTCCGTCTCCAGCGTCGAGGTGAAGCCGACGTCGAACACAGCGGGAAACTGCTTGACCATGACCTTCTCGACGCTGTCGCCGAGTGCGGTCGGCGTGAAGCGACGCTGCTCGAGCTGGGAATAGCGCCGGTCGACCAGCGTCGAGATGATCGAGGCGTAGGTGGAGGGACGGCCGATCCCGAGCCGCTCCAGCTCCTTGACCAGGCTGGCCTCGGAGAAGCGCGGAGGGGGCTCCGTGAAATGCTGCGCCGGCGTGATGCCGAGCACCGGCACGGACTCCCCGGCCTCGACCGAGGGGAGCGCCTGCTCGTCCTCGAGCGCCCGGCCGTCCCCCTCTTCCCGACTCTCGCGGTACAACGCGAGGAACCCGGGAAACTTTACGACGCTGCCCGTGGCGCGGAACAGATACCGCCCGAGGTCGAAATCGACGGTGGTCGTATCGAAGACCGCGGGTGCCATCTGCGACGCCATGAAGCGCTGCCAGACGAGCTGGTACAGCTTGAACTGGTCCGCCGCCAGGAATCGCTGCACGGAATCCGGCGTGCGTCCCGGCTCCGTCGGGCGCACACCCTCGTGCGCGTCCTGTGTGTTCTTGGCGTTGCCGTCGCCGTACAGCCGTGGCCCATCCGCCAGATACTCCGCCCCGAATTGGGCGCGCAGGTGCTCGCGCGCGGCCTCGGACGCCGACTCCGCGACACGCGTGGAATCGGTCCGCATGTAGGTGATGAGACCGACCGCGCCTTCCGGACCCAGCTCGACCCCTTCATAGAGATCCTGCGCCAGGCGCATCGTGCGCTTCGAGCCAAAGCCCAGCTTCTTGGCGGCTTCCTGCTGCAGCGTACTCGTCGTGAACGGCGCCTGCGGATTCTTGCGGCGCTCGCGGCGCTTGACGTCCGTCGCGCGGAACGCGCCGATGACGGGCTCGGCACCGCGGTAGGCGCGCTCGATCGTGGCGCGCGCGGCCGCCGCGGCCGCGGTGACCTCCCGGACGATGCGGGTGGCATCGGCTTCGCGGCCAATCTCCGCCTTCTTCCCATCGATATGATGCAGCTTCGCCGTAAAGAGCTGGTCGTCCTTGGCCAGATCGGCGGCGATGGTCCAGTACTCCACCGGGCGAAAGGCGCGAATCTCCCGCTCCCGCTCGACGAGAAGCCGAAGCGCGACGGTTTGCACGCGTCCGGCCGACAATCCCTTCTTGACGGTCTTCCAGAGGACCGGGCTCGCCTTGTACCCCACGAGGCGGTCGAGTACGCGGCGCGCCTGCTGCGCGTTCACCTTCCGGTCGTCGATCTGCCCGGCGTTCGCGATCGCACGCTGCACCGCATCCTTCGTGATCTCGTGGAAGAGCGCGCGGCGGATGATCGGACCTCCGCGAGCCGGGGCGGCACCCGCCTTGGCGCCTGCCGCGGCGCGCTTGCCGCGCGCCCCGCCGGGCTTTGTCCCGTTCGTCGTCGCGTCGGAGCCACCACGGATCTCGGTCGCGACATGCCAGGCGATGGCCTCCCCTTCACGGTCAGGGTCGGTCGCGAGGAAGACTTCCGTCGAGTCGAGGGCAGCCGCCTTCAGGTCGGCGAGCGTCTTCTCCTTCCCCGCGATCGTGACGTAATCCGGCGCAAAGCCGTGCTCCACGTCGACGCCAAGCTTTTTCTCGGGCAGGTCGCGCACATGTCCGACGGTGGCTTTGACGCGATAGCCGCGGCCGAGATACTTGCCGATCGTCTTCGCCTTCGCCGGCNNTTCGCGGGCGATTCGACGATGACGAGCGCGGTCGACCCCCCGCCGCCCGGCGCCGCATCACTCTTCGACCGCGAAGGGGATGCGGGAGCCCGAGGGCGCACAGCGCGGGTGCGCTTAGCGATCGGTTTGCGTTTCGTGGTCACCGGCATATGGACGGCACAGGATCAGAAATGATTCGGAATGGTTAGTGAAATGGTTAGTGAACGGTCGGTCCTTCGGGTCCGGCGTTGGCGTCGTACCCAGCCCCTTCAATGAGGGTCCGCAGGTCGGCCAACGCAATGCGTCCGTCGATCTGAACGAGCGCCCGGTCGATCAGGTGCTCGAGCTCGACGGGATTCAACAGTCCCGCTCCGCTGAGCGAGAGCAGATGGCCCCACGCTTCGGGCGCGAACCGCCCGCGCTCATGCGGTCCCAACACTCGAAATGTCATTCAAATGCCCAACCTAGTAATCGGCCAGACGTCCGGCAAGTTCCACCACTGCGTCTGTAACCTGTTGTAAGGAAAGATGTTCCGTATCGACAACAAAATCGGCTGCCTCGTACGCCGTATGGCGGGCGTCGTACAGACGCGCGACCGCACTCTGTGGGCCATCGGCATCCGCCTGCAATAAAGGTCGTCGGTGGACCCCCCCGCCCAACCGCCGGAACGCGGTCTCCGGCGCTGCCTTGAGATAGATCGTATGGGCGGTCGGACGCAACATCGCCACCGTGTCCGGCACGATGATCCAGCCCCCCCCGGGCGCCACGACCGACGCGGGCGCCCCCACTAACGTAGCGGTCGCTGCACGCTCGAGCG